>ONGK01000052.1 GCA_900317345.1 uncultured Bacteroidales bacterium
CCGACATACGAAGCCTGGAGAATCACATTTGCTTTTTGGCTATTGGCTACTTCGACTTCGTATTTGCCGTCTTCATCTGTGATAGCGCCGGTTAGCAAACTGGAATCCGGAGCTAAGACAGAAATGGTTACAAACGGCATAGTTTCGCCGCGGGTGTCTATCACACCACCCTTAATCGTCTCTGCCGATGCCATCACCCACCCCAGCGCCAGCAGAGCCATCATCAGTTGTATTCTTCTCATAATTACATTGATTGTTTGTTGAAATCGAGTGCAAAAGTACTGCTTTCTGCGCATATGTAATATGAAAAAACGGACATTCTGTATTTTTCAGGCAAAAAAGACGGAGAAATCTTCGGATAAAGGAATACCCAACATTCTAAATTGTCCCGGTGAGACGCATCCCATCTGCTGGAACTCCAGCGCCATGTGGCTCAAGTCATAGTATCCGTGGTTCAGGGCCACCGCCATGAGATCGATAGGTTTATCGCTGGCGGCTATCCGCTGCATCTCCTGTATCGTACGATGGAAACGACGCAAGCGGATGAACTGTTTGGGCGGGATGCCCACATAACTGCGGAATACACGCAGGAACTGACGTTCGCCGAGACATGCCACAGACGCCATTTCGGCAGCAGAGATATTGCCTTTCTCCTCATCGCAAGCCGCTACGACCTTGCTGATTCGTGCATAATTCACGTCCTCTTTGAGGGGAAGGCGTCCCAAAAAGAAAGCATCTAACTGCGTTGTTATGTCCTCTGCCCGCGGAGTGGATTTGAAGATTCTATCCAGTTGCAGCAGGCCTTCATCGCCGGACTCCTGCGCTTTCAAAACCTTGCCGGACAACTGTTGCAAGTCCATTCCCGTTAAGACATGCATGCCTCCGGGTTCAAAATCCATCAACATCCCTTCGAACCAACCGCTGAGAGTTGTCAGGCCGAGTGTTTTCTGATTAGCGCCCAAAAGCATCAGTTCATCCGAGCGCTTGCCACCTATCTCAACGACACTATTTCTGACAAAAATAAAACTGCCGTAGTTAGGCAACAAAGGCTGCACATGCTTGCCATTCACAAAACGCGGGTCGTCCTCCGGCGGTATCATCGTATCCGTCGAGCCCTCTGCACGCACGTACACGTACCGCGATATATAAGGACGTAAAGTCGGAGCAGGCGGAATGATTTGGAAATACATCAGCAGACCTGTTTCAAAGGTATTTTTTATTTACCTTTCAGATTTTTATAACTGTCATAGCACAAGAATGCCCCTAAAATCAATATCACCGCCGCAGCGAGGAAAGGCTCAAACAGGTGCTCGTACTCCTCGCTAATAAGCGGTTCGAGGGGAATGATTCCACATAAAACCAGCAAACGGAAAGCTGCAGCTACTGCCAAAATGGCTCCTACAACAAGACGTGTTTTCATATCAGTCAATCTTTTAAAGTTTTATCAATTCGATTATTTCTTGCGCAAATAGATGTAAAAAGTAGTACCTTTTGGCGACGTCTCAAACTCTATGCGTCCGCCAGAGCCTTCAACAATATGTTTGGATATAGCTAATCCCAGACCGTTACCATTAGACTTGGTGGTAAAGTTCGGCCGGAAAATCTTCTCTCGTATATCATCTGCGATGCCCGGTCCGTTGTCGGAGACGGAGATTTGCACTTCGCTATCCGAATAGGCGGCATTGAGCACGACGATGACATCCGGCTGCTGGCTGTTGGCCATTTGCTCCCGGTTTTCCGAAAGATGGCATTGCGGATGATATTAACAAAGACTTGCGAGATTTGCTCCTGGTCGGCTAAAACAGTCACTCCGCTGTCTGCGCCTACATAGCGAACCGGTATCTGCTCGTCATTGGCACGTTGGAGAGTAATGACATGCGACAGTTTCTCGGCTACATCTACCTCCGTTGTTACAATGTCTGGCTGTTTGGCAAAGGTAGAGAAAGACTGCGCTATATGAGCGAGGTTGTCAATCTCGGAAACAAGCATCGCCGTCGCTTTCTCGAAATAGGCGTCAAACTGCTCTGTGCCGCGCAATCGTTGCAGTTTCTGCACAGACAGTTTCATTGGAGTCAGCGGGTTATTTATCTCGTGCGCTATCTGCCGCGCCATGGTCCTCCATGCGCCTTCTCGCTCCGCTTTCGCCAGTTGTTCAGCGGATTCCTCCACCCTATCCACCAACACGTTATAGCGCTCCACCAGCGCACCGAGTTCGTCGTGATACGGGTAATCGATATGGTTGTTTTTCGCACCCATCGTGAAGTGCCGCATCTTGTCTGTAAGCATCGAGATGGGAGCAATCATGCTTCTCGCAGCAAGGAACGAGAAGAACAACGCCAACAACAGCACAACGATATACGGAGGCAAGAGACGCGCCAAAAGTGCATCCACCTCGGCATTACGTGTCTGTTCGCTCATGAAATACGGCACAGCGATATAGCCGATGGTGACGAATGAACCATTGTGGAACGGTATATACGACACCAGATACGGGTGCGACGCCAACTGTTCATAACAAACGGCTGTGTGTTCCTCCGAGAAGATAGCCTCCGGCGCCATGCGGCGCGAGAGAATTCCGCTGCTGAACAAAGCCGGTGAAGAGGACGCCAATATCTCTCCGCTCAGCGAATAGACATGGATATCCTGATTCATATCATAACCCAAGTCATGCAAATCAATGGATAGACCCTGAGCTTGTGCGTCCGTCAATGCAACATCCCAGTAATAGAGCGAGCGGAGATAGGACTGGATATACTCAGAGCGCATTAGCAAATCATGCCGCTGATGCTGCTCGAAATTGCGATGCACATAACTGATCGACATGAAAAAGATATATATAAACACAGCCAGCACAGGCGTAAGGATGATGTACATAATACGCGTAGAGAGCCGCATATTCCGGATACCGTGGTTAACAATCAACCCGATGATGCCAATGAGTAATATCAATCCAAATAGCACATGGCAGAGGATAAACGGAAGCCGTGAATGCGCATAACGGGTGTTATCCGACTCCAAGACCTGGCGAAACGAGAAAGTCTGCGCAGCGATGGCGTTAATCTCCGTGTAATCCTCTATCTCCTTGTAACTGAGCGGAATAACCGTCAGCACATTGTATATGCCGGCCTTCGTCCAACGGGCTTTGGTATCAGCGTTCGCAAAACTCTGGTCACGCCATGTGTCATATGACTTTAAATAGATAGCATCGGACGCCAGCCTGTTCGATGACCAATAGACCATCTGCTGGCTGTCGAACACATAAAAAAGGACATCTTCGTCTTTTTCAGCAATCGCACGAATAGTATCCAGTGACGAGTTACGCAGCAAAGCCTCACAGAGCTGAGCCGTACGCTGCTCCGCCACATGTTGCTTCGCCTCCAGCGCTTTCTCCGACGAGTTTTCGCTACACGCCGCCATCGCTATAAGCAACGCAACTATGCCAATATATCGCAGAATTTTTCCCATTTGCCGTGCAAAGGTACTACAAATTTTGCATATATGCAAATAAATGTAAATAAAAAAACGCATAAAATTGCGTTACCTCTTGCATATATGCATTTTTTTTTGTACTTTTGCACCCGCAAAAGTCTTTGACTAGCAAACAAAAACAAATATAAAGCAATATGAGAACAAAAATGGTTGCAGGTAACTGGAAGATGAACAAGAACCTGCAGGAAGGTGTAGCGCTGGCTACCGAGTTGAAAGAAGCAGTAAAGAACCCGAAATGCGCCGTTGTTATCGGCACGCCGTTTATCCATCTGGCTACCGTGGCTGAGTTGCTCAAAGGCTCGGCTATCAAAGTAGCAGCCGAAAACTGCGCAGACCACGAGAAGGGTGCTTATACCGGCGAGGTAAGCGCAGAGATGGTTAAGTCCACCGGTGCCGAGTATGTTATCCTCGGTCACTCGGAGCGTCGTCAATACTACGCTGAGAGTTATGAGATGCTGGCTGAGAAAGTACGTCTGGCACTCGCTAACGGTCTGAAGGTAATCTTCTGCATCGGTGAGGTAAAAGAAGAGCGCGAGGCAGGCAAGCAGAACGAGGTGGTGAAAGCACAACTGGAAGGTTCTGTATTCGGTCTGAGCGCAGAGGAGTGGAAGAACATCACCCTGGCTTACGAACCCGTATGGGCCATCGGTACCGGTTTGACCGCGACGCCGGCACAGGCACAGGAGATTCACGCATACATCCGCGGACTCGTGGCTGACAAATACGGTAAAGAGGCTGCAGACAACACTACGATTTTGTACGGTGGTAGCTGCAACGAGAAGAACGCAGCAGAGCTCTTCGCTTGCCCGGATATTGACGGTGGCCTCATCGGCGGTGCAGCTCTTGTAGCAGAGAAATTCCTGGCAATCATCGCTGCGCGTTAAATTATTATGGCATTAGTTAAAACCATCAATAGAAACGGTGAAACTCTTACACCTCGCATCGCTGATGACGTATTTATGGCAGAGAATGCCACGGTTGTCGGCGATGTGACGGTGGGAGAAGGCTCGAGTCTGTGGTTCAACTCGGTGCTGCGAGGCGATGTGAATACTATCGTCATCGGTAAGCATTGCAACATCCAAGATGGCGCTGTGCTGCACACGCTCTATCAGAAATCTACCATCAAACTCGGCGACTACGTGTCCGTGGGTCATAACGTAACTATTCACGGGGCCAATGTGGATGACTACGCGCTAATCGGCATGGGCGCTACTCTACTCGACGATGCGCATGTGGGAGAGGGCGCGATTGTGGCTGCAGGTGCGCTGGTGCTCAAAGGCACGCAGATAGGTCCTCATGAGATATGGGGCGGTGTGCCGGCGAAGTTTATCAAGAAAGCCGACCCAGCACAAACAGCAGAGATAAATAAGAAAATTGCCAATAACTACGCCATGTACGCAAGTTGGTATAAATAGACCGCAGCAAAGTTGCTCAAAGACAAAAGACAAAATGTATAAGCGAATACTTCTTAAACTATCCGGTGAGAGCCTTGCCGGAGAAAGCAAGCAAGGTATCGACACCGAGCGTCTGAACCAATACGCCGAGCAAGTGAAGGCTATCGCGCAGAAAGGTGTACAGATAGGTATCGTAATCGGCGGAGGAAACATCTTCCGTGGTTTGAGTGGCGCACAGAAAGGCTTTGACCGCGTCAAAGGAGACCAGATGGGCATGTTAGCTACGGTCATCAATGCATTGGCATTGGCTTCGGCGTTGGAGGCAATCGGTCAACCGGTGCGCGTGCTAACAGCCATCCGTATGGAGCCTATCGGCGATTTCTACAGTCCCGCTAAGGCTCAACGTCTGTTGGACAAAGGGAATGTGGTCATTCTGGCTGGCGGAACGGGAGCTCCGTACTTCACCACCGATACCGGTTCATCGCTTCGCGCACTGGAAATCAAGGCCGAAGTGATGTTCAAAGGCACACGCGTAGACGGTATTTATACAGCAGACCCGGAGAAAGACCCGACAGCCACGAAGTTCAGTGAGATAACCTACGACGAAGTCATTCGCCGTGGACTCAAAGTGATGGACCTTACCGCTACCGTCATGTGCAAAGAGAATGGTCTGCCGATTTATGTATTTAACATGGACAAGCTCGGCAACCTTGCCAAGGTCATTGACGGCGAACCAATCGGAACATTAGTAAAACCCTAATATTATGAACGACGAATTAGAACTCTATCAGTCTGCAGCCGAAGAGCAGATGCAGGCCGCTGTCGCTCACTTGGACGACACGCTTCAACACATACGCGCAGGCAAAGCCAACCCGCGTATTCTTGACCCTATCAAGATTGATTATTACGGCACGATGTCGCCACTGAGCAGTTGTGCAACCGTCACAACTCCGGATGCCCGCACTATCGCAATCACGCCGTGGGAGAAGAAACTCATTGGCGATATCGAGCGCGCCATCATCAATTCCAACATCGGCTTGGCTCCATCGAACAACGGTGAGACCATCCGCCTTGTGCTCCCTCCGCTGACAGAAGAGCGTCGCCGCGAATTATGCAAACAATGCAAGGCCGAGGCAGAGAGCGCCAAGATGTCCATCCGCAATGCACGCCGTGACGCCATCGAGGAATTCAAAAAGCTCGTGAAAAACGGCCTGAGCGAAGATGTGGAGAAGGATGCCGAAGAAGAGATGCAAAAAACCCACGATAAATACATCGCGAAGGTTGATGCGCTCTATGCAGCCAAGGAAAAAGAAATCATGACCGTTTGACCGGATAAAACCGGAGCAAGCAAGCCATTCGGTGAGAGGATTAGTCATCAAATCTACGGGTAGTAGTTACATCGTTCGCATGGACGATGGTTCGGATGTGGAGTGCCATATAAAAGGCAACTTCCGCATCCGTGGCATCCGCAGCACAAACCCTGTCGCAGTAGGTGACCACGTAGAAGTACAGAGTGACAAAGGACAATGGACAAAGGACTATGGACAAAACACACTTTGGATCACCGATGTCTGTGAGCGACACAACTATATCATCCGGCGTTCGACGAACCTGAGCAAAGAGAGCCATATTCTGGCGGCAAACATCGATCAAGTGGCGCTTATTGTTACAGTCAACCACCCAGTGACAAGTACCACCTTTATCGATCGTTTTCTCGCCACATGCGAAGCTTATCGCGTGCGCGCGATACTTATTTTTAATAAGACAGACCTGTTATCGGACGAAGAATTCGAGCGTTTAGTTGAACTACGGGCACTATACGAATCCATTGGATACCAGACATTAGGGTTATCGGCTATCCACCTTCAGCCATCGGACCTTCTACCCATTCTCGCCGGTAAAACAACGCTGCTGAGCGGCAATTCTGGTGTTGGAAAGAGCACTCTTCTCAATGCCCTTTTCGGGCATGAAGTCACGCGTACCGGTAAGATATCCGATGTCCATAACACCGGCATGCATACCACCACTTTCTCGGAGATGTATTTCCTACCGGAAGGTGGAGCTATTATTGACACACCGGGTATTAAAGGATTCGGAACTATTGATTTCGAGCGAGAAGAAGTGAGTCATTTTTTTCCTGAGATTTTCGCAGCAGGCAGAGAATGCCGGTTTGGGAACTGCACACACACGAACGAACCCGGTTGTGCCATACAAGATAAACTAATAACGGGAGATATCGCTATCTCCCGCTACGAATCTTATTTGTCGATTTTGAACGACGCTACAGAAGGAAAGTATCGAGGGTAGACGTCAGTTCATCGAACGTCTTGGCTTTCGCTTTCTCGCGAACTTCAGCTATCTGCGCATTTACAGCTTGGTCATACGTCTCTGCTTCTACAGAACGGATGACGCCTAACGCTATCGGCAGTTCACTATCTGTCTGTGCGTCAACGCTTTGCACGCGGTCTTGTCCCATAAGGGCAAGCAGTCTATGCAGCGTCGGGTCCGGTTGCTGTGCATCGTGTACGAGCACACGCGGGTCGTCAGCCGGCACGACGATGATACGCGGTACAAATGTCTGCGGGTCAATCTCTACAGCCAGACCTTTATCGCTATCTTTGCCGAAAATCATCTTCTCGCCATGCTTCAACACTATCGAGTGCTCCGCCCGTTGCTCACGGTCGGCTATCCACGCGTGCGTGCCGTTATTGAAGATGACGCAGTTTACGAGGCACTCCACTACGGAGCATCCCTTATGCTGCTGCGCTGCCACGAGGCAATCTACCGTCGTCGGCATGTCTACATCCAATGTACGGGCGAAGAAGGTGCCGCCTGCGCCTAACACAAGTTGGGCAGGAATGAAAGGACGCTCCACGGTGCCGAAAGGTGAAGACTTGGACACAAAGCCTTTGGGGCTGGTCGGCGAGTACTGACCCTTGGTCAGACCATAGATGCGGTTATTAAACATGCAGACATTGAGGTCCACATTTCTACGTATCTCATGAATGAAATGGTTGCCGCCAATAGCCAGGCAATCGCCGTCACCGGACATCTGCCAAACGGTAAGCTCCGGATGGCTGGTCTTCACGCCTGTAGCTATAGCACCTCCACGGCCGTGAATAGTGTTGAAACCGTATGTATTGAGATAGTGCGGCATACGGCTTGAGCAACCGATACCGGAGATAACAGTTACATCGTGCGTCGGGATACCTATCTGCGCCATGGCTTTCTGCAGCGCCATACATATGGCATGGTCGCCGCATCCCGGACAGAAACGTACGTATTGGTCTGATTTAAAATCACTTGCTTGCATAATTAACTATCCTTTCTACAGCGAACGGCTGTCCTTGTATTTCATTGTATTGTTCAAATTCGATGCCCGGCAGTTGTGAGCGAAGGTAGGACACAAACTGTCCCGTGTTAAGTTCGCACACGATTATGCGCTTGTAGCGACTCAGCACTTCACGGGTGTTACGCGGAAGCGGGCATATATAATTGAATTGCGCGAGCGCGCAGTTCAGGTCGTTGGCTGCTGCATGCAGATGTCCCTCCGTGCTACCCCATCCCACGAGCAAGGTATCGCTATCTGCATTTCCTTGCACACGCAGGTCTGGAATCTGTTTGGCTATCTGCGCTATCTTCGCTTGACGTGCACGAACCATCACTTCGTGATTCTCCGGGTTGGTGGAGATTGTGCC
>ONGK01000019.1 GCA_900317345.1 uncultured Bacteroidales bacterium
TGCGTCATACAGCATAACCGCACAGATGGCAGATTGCGTAGGTTTGATGTCAAAGCCTGCGGCTTTCATCTTCTGAACGAAATACGCGGTGTTCTCGTGCAAGCGGTCCTGCAGTTCATTCGAACGCGTCAGTATTTCGAAGGTCTTGATACCTGCTGCTGCAATCATCGGAGGAATGGAGTTTGAGAAGAGATACGGACGGCTGCGCTGACGCAACAGGTCGATAATCTCTTTCTTACCGGTTGTGAAACCGCCTACCGAGCCGCCGAAAGCTTTTCCGAGCGTACCGGTGATAATCTCCACTTTGCCGCGGAGGTTGTACAGTTCCGTCACGCCGTGGCCGGTTTTTCCTACTACGCCGGCGGAGTGCGACTCATCAACCATGACGAGCGCGTTGTATTTGCGCGCCAGTTCGTAAATCTTATCCAACGGGCACACGTTGCCGTCCATGGAGAACACGCCATCGGTAGCGATGATACGGAAGCGCTGTGCTTGCGCCTCTTTGAGTTTCTGCTCCAGGTCCGCCATGTCGCCATTCGCATAGCGGTAACGCACCGCCTTGCACAGACGCACGCCGTCAATGATAGAAGCGTGGTTGAGCGCATCGGAGATGATAGCATCTTCCTCTGTTAACAGCGGCTCGAACAAACCGCCATTCGCGTCAAAACAAGCGGCATAGAGAATCGTATCCTCGGTGCCGAAGAAATCGGAGATGACGCGCTCCAGCTCTTTATGCGTGTCCTGCGTGCCGCAGATGAAACGCACGGACGCCATACCGTAGCCACGCGCATCCATACGGGCTTTCGCAGCCTCGATAAGTTCCTTGTTGTCCGCCAAACCAAGGTAGTTGTTCGCGCAGAAGTTAATCACTTCCTGCCCGCCTTCTACAGCTATGCCCGATGACTGCGGCGTGACAATCACGCGCTCGTTCTTATAGAGCCCTGCATCCTTGATTTCCTGCAAGGTCGATTGCAGATGTTTCTGAAAATCAGCGTACATAATTTATATGATTCCTTGTTCCAACATAGCAGTAGCTACTTTCATGAAGCCGGCGATGTTTGCACCTCTGACGTAGTCAATCGAGCCATCCGGCTGTGTGCCGTAGCGAACACATTGCTCATGAATGGACTCCATGATATGATGCAGACGGTCGTCCACTTCTTCGGCTTTCCAGCTCAGGTGCTCGGCGTTCTGCGTCATCTCAAGACCCGAAGTAGCCACACCACCTGCGTTAACAGCCTTACCCGGCGCAAAGAGCACGCCGTTGTTCTGGAAGAAATGGATGGCTCCCGGTTGGCAGCCCATATTCGAAACCTCGCAGCAGCACCAGCAACCGTTTGCTTTCAGTTCCTTGGCGTCGTCTTCGCTCAGTTCGTTCTGGAAGGCGCAAGGCAGGGCGATGTCGCAAGGAACAGACCATGCTTTCTTGCCCGCCGTGAAGACGCACTCTTTCGGGAACTTATCGCTCATATCTTGCACTTTGTTGCGGTTCGACGCACGCATAACGAGCATATAATCAATCATTTCAGGCGTGATACCATCCTTGATAGCGACTACGCCGTCCGGACCGGAGATAGCTACGACTTTAGCGCCTAATTCTATCGCTTTCGTTGCTGCGCCCCAAGCCACGTTGCCGAAGCCGGAGATAGCCACGCGTTTGTCTTTGATATCTTTGCCGGCCTTGTGCAGCAGATGTTGCGTGAAATAGAGTGCACCGAAACCGGTTGCCTCAGGACGGAGAATTGAACCGCCCCATGTCATGCCTTTGCCGGTCAACACGCCCGTATGGTACTCGCGCGCAAGCTTTTGATACATACCGTTCAAGAAACCTATCTCGCGACCGCCGACACCTACGTCACCGGCAGGAATATCCTGGTCGGGACCGATGCAGCGCCAGAGTTCCAGCATGAAGGCCTGGCAGAAACGCATAATCTCTGCGTCAGACTTACCCACCGGGTCGAAGTCCGAACCGCCTTTCGCACCACCCATCGGCAGCGTAGTTAGCGCGTTTTTGAAAGTCTGCTCGAAGCCCAGGAATTTCAGCATAGACGGCGTCACCGCACGGTGGAAACGCAGACCGCCTTTGTACGGGCCGATGGCGCTGTTGAACTGAACACGGTAGCCAATGTTCGTCTGAACCTCGCCTTGGTCGTCTATCCATGTCACACGGAAGGTGAAGATACGGTCCGGCTCTACCATCCGCTCCACGATTTTCGCTTCCTCAAACTCGGGGTGCTGGTTGTACACCTCTTCAATCGACTCCAATACTTCCTGTACCGCCTGTAGGTACTCTGCTTCCCCCGGGTGTTTTGCCGCTAATTGCGACATAATTGTTTGTACTTTCATTGTGTTATCATTGTGTTAAATTGGTTCACATTCTACTCTAAATTAGTCTACATACTAATTGCGGCTGCAAATTTACTGCTTTTTTTTTATATATGCAAGAGAAAACTAAATTTTATAAAAATTTTCACTCATTCATACCCCTTCCTGCGAACCATAGACATGCAAATATTTGCATATGTCAAAAAAAAGTTGTACCTTTGCAGCGCAAATTATGTGCATATGAAAAATATTGCCTTTATCATCAACCCTATTTCGGGTTCAACAGAGACACGGAATGCCAAACGCAAGCTTCCGAAACTGATTATGCAGACGCTCGATAGCGAGCAGTGGTTGCCGAACATCGCTTTTACCGATTATCCGGGGCACGCCGTTGAACTGGCACATCAGTACGCCCGGATGGGCTTCGATGCCGTAGTGGCGGTAGGAGGAGACGGGACAGTCAACGAAGTGGCGCGTGGTCTGGTTAGCGGTTCACGGTTCTCGGATCACGGTTCTCAGACGGCATTGGGTATTCTTCCCATGGGAAGCGGAAATGGTTTTGCACGGCATCTGAACATCCCTATACGTCCGCAGAAGGCGATTGAGATGCTCAACCACAGCGAGCCGATTAGTGTGGATTACGGTCTGGCGAACGGAAAGCTATTTGTCAGTACCTGCGGGACAGGTTTTGATGCTGTCATTGCCGACCATTTCGCAGGCAGCAACAAACGTGGTTTTTCCACGTATCTGCAGAATATACTCCACGACGTATTCTCCTACACGCCGCAAACATATCATCTGGTAGGCGACGGGCTGGATGTGACCCATAAAGCGTTCCTTATCACCTTTGCGAACGCCAACCAATGGGGATACGAAGCACTCATCGCGCCCAAAGCAAGCGTTCAGGACGGGAAAATGGATATCATGCTTATGTCCAGCCATGCCATCCTGGGAAGCGCGAGTCTGGCCCTGCGGCTCTTTGCAGGAAGCATTGACGACAGCCATTTTATGGACACGCTACGCGCCAAAGAAGTGACGCTGGAGCGCGAGAGCGCAGCGCCTTTCCATATCGACGGAGACCCTGTGGAAATGGACAAGGACATTCATATCAAGATTGTGGCCGACGGACTTAAAGTCCTCGTCGAGAAACGGTTTTAGAGTTTAAGGGTTTAAGATAAATAGAAATTATGATTTTGAAGATTATCAATAAGAGCAAGAACGCTCTACCGAAATACGAGAGTGCACAAGCGGCGGGAATGGATATCCGCTGCAATATTGATGAACCTCTCACACTGCTACCTATGGAGCGCAGACTTATTCCAACAGGTCTGTATATCGAACTGCCGGCCGGTTACGAAGCGCAGATACGTCCTCGCAGCGGTTTGGCGCTCAAACGCGGACTGACGGTGCTGAACACGCCGGGCACGATTGATGCAGACTACCGCGGAGAAGTTGGCGTCATTCTGATTAACCTCAGTGGAGAGGCGCAGACTATCGAGCCGGGAGAACGGATTTGCCAGATGGTGATTGCACGCCATGAGACGCCGGAAATAGTGGAAGTGGAAGAACTGACAGACACAGAGCGTGGCGCAGGAGGATTTGGTCACAGCGGACGGAAATAATGAACATTTGTTGAGTCCGTGTTGAGTCCGTGTTGCCTCCGAGATGAGTCCGAGATAATACCGAGCAAAATTGAGCAGAAAAATTGAACATATTATTGTTTTGGCATTGGCGTTGACATTGGCGTTGGTTTTGGCTATGCCGGTTGCAGCCAAGAAGAAAAGCCAGCCCGTGCAGCCCTCGCTGACTACAGAGCAGGAGCAGCAGTTTACCTATTATTGGTACGCGGCACGGCAGGCTCTTGAGGAACAGCGTTATGCAGATGCCTACACATTGTTGGAGTTCTGCCATATGCTCAAACCCAATGATGCACAGACGCTAACCTACCTCGGCGTGCTATACCACGGCATCGGAAAGGAAGCGGAAGCCAGAGAGGCATTCAAAAAAGCATATGAAGCCGACCCTGCCAACCAATGGCAGAACTACCTCGAACCGCTCAAAGAGCGATATTTGAAGGAGCAGAACTGGAAGAAAGCGCTTGCTGTGCAGGACGAGATAGACCGATACAAGGGTGAGACAGACGCTTTTAGTACGCTGACGCGCTATCGGATTTACGCCATGTGGGGAAAACCCAAGAAAGCGATTGAAGAGATTGACAAATATCTGGAGACCGAGCCGACAGACCTTCGTTTTCTCCTCTTCCGTCTGGAACTGATGGAGATGACCAAAGCCAAGAAGAAAGACCTCTATGCGATGTATGAACGTATTCTGGCTCTCGACCCTGCGAACCTGATGATTCTCAACAATTACGCATATCATTTGGCCACAAACGGAGGCGACCTCAAGAAAGCCGAGCGGATGAGCGAGAGAACGATTCGAGAGAGTCCGAACAATCCTGTCTTCCTGGATACCTACGGATGGATTATGCACCTGCAGGGACAGGACGAACTGGCGAAATTCTATCTCCAAAAAGCGTTGGAGAATGCCACCGAAGAGAATAAAAACGAGATTATCAAACATATCAATAAAATTAGACCGCTGCGCTAAAAGATAAAAGAACGCTATGCTAAAAGACAAAAGACGAAATACTATCGGACGAATCCTATTGATCCTTATTCCTTTGTTCATAGTCCTTCTTCTCTCCGGTTGCGGGACGAAGAAGAAAGCAGCAGAGGCCGCTCCGAAACCGGAAGTGGTTGCTCCTGCTCCGCCGGCTTGGCACACCTGTGTGATTCAAAGTGCCCGTGCTACGGTGAACAAAGATGGCACGAAGTTCTCATCCACCATCACCATGCAGACCGTACGGGATTCGATGCTGGTTATCAGCGTCACACCGATGTTCGGCATTGAGATATACCGCCTCGAAGCCACGCCGTTTGAAGTGATTGCGTTTGACAAACTGCAAGGACGCTACGCGCGCGCCACATATACAGATGTAAATCGCAAGCTGACGCCAAGCGTAAACTGGGATGTGTTGCAGCAATTATGCTCTGCTGAACTGCCTACCGGTAGCGACCGCGCACGCTTGCTTTACTCTTTCGGCGATGATACCATCGAACTGATTATCGACTATACGCCGCGGCGTCTGGACGTGCCGGTTAGAATAAGCGCCTTGCCATTGGATAGATATACACAAGAGGATATTAGCAAATGGCTGTGAGATAGACCGCTGCGCTAAAAGTAGAAAGACCGCTACGCTCAAAGACAAAAGACAAAAGACAAAAGACTTTAATGATTCGAAGAATAGCAATATATCTATTATCTGTAGTCCTGCTACCCCTGTCCCTATACGGAGCGGACAGTGTGAAAGACTTGCAGAAGAAGCAGAAGAAACTGCAAGAGGAGATTGAGCAGACCAATAAGATGCTCAAGCAGACCAAGCGTGACGAGAACGCCACGCTAAACAAACTGCAGCTTATCGGACAGAATATCAAGACGCAGAAGAAACTGATCTACACGTTGGACAACGAGATAACGGCGCTCAACCGTGAGATGCGCCATCTGCGTAAGACAAGGGACTCGCTGCAGCATATGCTGGAAGGCTACAAAGCCGATTATGCACAGATGGTACGGCAGAGCCATTTTGCCAGAATGCAGCAATCGCCTTTGCTCTTTCTCTTGAGCAGCGATAATTTCCAGCAGCTCGTTCGCCGTACGCGGTATCTGCAGGAGTTTGCGCATTTCCGTCAGGAACAAGTGCGGCGAATTGAACGCACACAGGCGGAGATAGACACCCAAGACCAGTTGCTTCGCGCCAACAAATCTGACAAGCAGAACGCCCTCAGCACACGCAAGCGCGAGCAGGAGAACCTCAAACGCGATGAGAGAAAGCAGCAATCAATGCTCACGCAACTCAAGACGAAAGAGAAAGACCTGAGCAAGAAACTGAAGAATCAGCAGAAGAAAGCTGCTGACTTGAATAAGAAAATTGACGACTTGGTCAAGAAGCAAGCCTCCAAAACCACTACGCTCACCAAAGAGCAGAAGCTGCTTGCCGGTGGATTTGAGGCCAACAAAGGACGCTTGCCATGGCCCGTGGAGAAAGGAATGATAAGCGGCCATTTCGGCAAACAGCAGCACCCTGTGTACAGCCAAGTGACGATGGATAACAAAGGCGTATATCTGCAGACCACAGCCGGCAGCAAAGCGCGCGCCGTGTACAAAGGAGAAGTGACAAGTTGCTTCATGGTGGCCAACACCTACGCCGTCATCATTCAGCATGGTAACTACCGAACCGTCTATTCAAACTTGAGCAAACTCAACGTCAAGCAAGGAGACAAAGTGGATACCAAACAGACAATCGGTACTATCTTCACCGATGCCGAGCAAGACCAGAAAACGGAATTATACTTCCAGATATACAAAGATAGAGATATTTTAAACCCTGAATTATGGATAGCAAATTAATAGACCGCTACGCTCAAAGACAAAAGACCGCTGCTCTCAAAGTAGAAAGAACAAAGACTACATGGATTCGACCGATAGTATTTGGTCTTTTATCCTTACTCCTTATTCCTTTGTCCTCTTGCAAGCAGAACAACTGGGCGGACTGGAAACTGCAAAACGAGTTATGGCTGGAGAACAACAAGACCAAAGATAGTGTCCAGGTGTCCAATACGGGCTTGCAGTACAAAATCATTGCAGACCCGCTCGCAGGCACAGGCGAAGCAATGCCAAACACCACGGCGACAATCATTTGCGACTATTCCGTAAAACTGATCAACGGCTGCATAATAGAGACCAGCAAAGGTGCGAAACTATCGTTGAGAAATGTTATCCCCGGTTTTGCGGAAGGATGCCATAAGATTCATAGTCAAGGAGATATTGAACTCTATATTCCCGCTTATCTGGGTTACGACAATTCAAAATACATCTCCAACGATTATTATAGCGCCGAAGGAAACGGTACAGAAGGAACGCAGACCTATATACCGCCCTACTCGGCCCTGATATATTCCGTACACATATGCGCCATTGTTTCAAACTGATAATTCCCCTGTTGTGCCTGTTTGGCATGAGTAGTTGTGACGGCACTACGTTTCAGAGTAGCGTGCCCGCTCTGCCTGTGAACATTATTATTGACACGCGCGGTTTGTTTGTCCATTTCATCGAGACAAGCCTCAATTCGTATATCACCGTGGATGCGGAGGGATACTATGAGAATGGCAAACTCGTCAAGCCGACAGGTGCTATGGATGCATGGGGCTACGGCGGAGTGGTGGTATATGTGAGTATGGCAGGATATGTGGCGTACGACCTTGCTTGCCCCTATTGTGCCGGCAGAGGGCGAAAAAGTCCGTGCTTCATCAATACTCCATTTGCCGAGTGCCCGCATTGCGGAGAACAGTACGACCTGGGAAGCGGCTATGCCATACCGCAACAAGGAATCAGCAAAGAAGCACTCCGCAAACTGGCTATCATGAATTTTGACGGCAAACTGACTATCACGCAACAACCATGATTTCCAAAGACGACGTTCTCTCCATAGGTATCATCCGCCGGACACATTATAAAGATCTGCCGCCATTCGTGTTTGTGCTGCGCGATGGATTGTTAGTGCCGTTCCACTCGGAAGACATCTCTGAACTCATCGGTGAAGAGGGCTTTGTGCTGCGTAGCGATTTGCAGACAGACGGCGACGACCTGTGCTGGCAAGATTTGGTGGGTTATACTATCATGGTCAAGAATGACAAATTCGGCACAATAACAGCCATTGACGATAGCACGATGAATGTGTTCGCCGAACTGGAAGACGGCAGACTTGTACCGCTCCATGAGGATTTCATTTACGAGATAGACAGCGACAACCGATATATCCACATGCAATTCCCTTTTGATGTATGAGCAGGAAACTGACAACAGCAGAAATGGGTCGGATGAGCGTAGAGCAATACCGTGAAGCGGACAAACTGCCGTTGGTAGTAGTGCTCGACAATGTGCGCAGCCAACATAATGTAGGCGCTGTCTTCCGTACGGCGGACGCTATGCGTATCGAGCGTGTTATACTCTGCGGTATTTGTTGCTGCCCGCCGAATCAGGAGTTGCATAAAACAGCATTGGGAGCGGAGGATAGCGTTGAGTGGACATATTTTAAAGACACGCTTGATGCCGTTAAGGCCCTCCAAGCCGAAGGATATACAGTGTATGCCATCGAGCAAGCGCATGACTCCATGACACTCGAGGAACTGGCTGAGCATCTTACAGCCAAAGGCGGTCCCGACCGCATAGCGGTCGTCTTGGGCCACGAAGTCTTCGGCGTTCAACAAGAAGTAATCGATATCTGTCAAGAATGCATAGAAATACCTCAATACGGGACAAAGCACTCAATGAATGTGTCGGTAACGGCAGGCATTGTGATGTACCGCTTAGCCTCCTCTCTCCGGCTCGCGACAAAGAAGTAGCGAAAGCGGCTATACAAGCCGGTGCAGATGCTGTGTATATCGGTGCGCCGGCATATGGTGCGCGCCAAGCGGCAGGAAACAGCATAGAGGATCTGGCTGAGGTAGTGAATTATGCTCATACCTATGGTGTACAGGTGTTGGTGACGCTGAACACTTTGCTGCACGACGATGAATATCCGAAGGCGGTGAAAATGGCGCATGAACTATACAAAATAGGCGTGGACGCTCTCATTATTCAGGATTTGCATTTACTCGATTTCGACCTTCCTCCGATTGCATTGCACGCTTCCACGCAGTGCGACAACCGCACCGCAGAGCAGGTAGCATGGCTGCGTGACTTGGGGTTCAAGCGCGTGGTTTTGGCGCGTGAATTGAATATCGATGAGATAAAAGCTATTCACGAAGCCGTGCCGGATATAGAACTCGAAGCATTTGTGCATGGTGCGCTATGCGTTTCTTATTCCGGTCGTTGCTATATCAGCGAGGTGCTCACAGGCCGTAGCGCTAACAGAGGCGAGTGTTCGCAGTTCTGCCGCATGGCGTACGACTTATTAGACAGTAGCGGCAATGAGGTCTTGGATGAACAGGGAGCGCCTATTCATCAGCGTCACCTGTTGTCGCTCCAGGACATGGATAGAAGCGCGTACCTGCGGGAATTGATTGATGCCGGAGTGACGACTTTTAAGATTGAAGGCCGGCTCAAAGACGCTGACTATGTGACGAATATCACGGCGTATTATCGGGAGCAATTAGACCGCTGCGCTGCCAGAATACAGAATACAGAGTACAGAGCTATTTACAACCGCAGTTTTGTTCCTAATCCGGAGAAGACGTTCCACCGCGGAGCAACGGATTATTTTCTGCACGGCAGAACACCGCACATGGCGAACTGGGAAACCCCTAAATCTACCGGCGAATATATCGGTGAAGTGTTGGAAGCGCGGGGAAACACTTTGCGCGTGCGTCTTTTGCCGGGCGTGGTTCTGCACAACGGCGACGGACTAACTATCGGAGCAGAAGGGTGTAACGTCAACGGGGTGGAAGGAAATCTCGTAAAGATTAACAAGGAGCTTTCGTTTTCCAGATATACCGATATACCGTTATATCGAAATCTCGATACAGAGTTCATCAAATTACTGCATAGCGAGCGACGCATTCCTGTGGATATTATTTTTCGCGAGACCGAAGAAGGCTTTAGTCTGAAGATCGGCGACAAAGAGCGGCATTTTGCGTACGCGAAAGAGGATGCCAAAAACGCAGACAAAGCATTAGAGAATATCCGCACACAACTGGCCAAACTCGGCGACACGCCGTATATAGCACACGAAGTGCGCATAGAGAGCAAGCCCTATTTTATTCCGATTAGTGTACTGAACGAATGGAGACGAACTACCCTACTTTGAGCGAGCGTGGAGAGCGACCTCTCATGGAGTGCAAATACTGTCTGCTCTTTGAGTTAGGGCACTGCCGCAAAACGAATCCGTATCCAAAGGATAAGGAACCGCGCTATCTGCGTCTGCGTACCGGCAAAGTCCTCAGCCTCACCTTCGATTGCAAAAAATGCGAAATGACCATTGACGAATGCTAGCACTTATCCTTTCACTTATCTTACATGTCCATCCGGGCGAGTCCATCAACGCGGCGCTGGATAGCGCTCGGGCGGTGTATGCCACGCGGAGCGAGAAAACCACTATTTTGATTGAACCGGGCACGTATCAGGAGGAACTGACGATAGATATACCCGGTCTGACACTCAAGAACGCCAGTCGCAAACCCTCTATCGCGCTGAAGAATGGTGGTGTGGATTGCGATAAAAATGCTGTACGTATCACTTGGTACTACGGCCATGGCTATCAATATAGGTCCATGGGGAATCGTATCAATTACGGCGGTAGCCGTGAGCGCAGATGGAATGCATCGGTTCTCGTTACCGCACCGGATTTCACAGCAGAGAATATTATCTTTGAGAACTCGTTTAACCTCTATGTCTCAGAGAAAGAAGCCGCCGACAGTTTGGTCGATATCTCACAGTCCGACATGCCATGGACGGAGAAAGAGAGACCTAAGAAAGTAATGCCCGTCCGGCCGAAGAAGGTGGGTTCCACAGAGGTACAAAAGAAGAAATACCGCGAGCGCGCAGCGGCTATCTCATTCACCGAGGGGGCGAAGAATGCGCACCTCAAGAACTGCCGTGCCACGGGACGGCAAGACGTGGTCTACGGCGATCAGGGAGCTTCGGTCTATTGGGAAGGCGGCATAATCGCTGGCAGTGTCGATTTCATCTTCGGCGCCATGACACTGGCGGTGGACAGAGCTACACTTGTGGCGAATGTGACCAATGAGAAAAACGACAACTGCTATATAGCGGCAGGACGAAGCGGAGAACCGGACAAGCCTTCACGTGGCATGCTGTTCTACAAATGTCACATCCGCTATGCGACAAATGACGAATTAGTACAAGGTCCTGTTGTCATTGATCGTGCGCCAAACCGACCCTATCTGGCACGGCCTTGGCGTTGGTGGGGCGAAACGGTATGGGCTTACACGACTTGGGAAAAAGGAATCCTTAATCCCGAAGGATGGCATGTAGGGTTGGTAAAAAGCAAAGAAGGTTATAATCCAGAGAACCCTTGTCCGTTCAGCTATGAATATAAGTCGCAAGATGGTTATATAGGAAGACCAAAATGGGTCTCCATTCTTAGGAAACCCATTTTACCTGATGGTACGATACTTAAGCCGAAAGAATGGCTTATTTCACAGCCTTAAAACTCATGTCAAGGCTCTTGTAGCTATGCGTGAGCGCGCCGACAGAAACGAAGTCCACGCCGGCTGACCGCTCCCATTCACGGATTAGTTTGACGGCTTCGCCCGTTTTCTCGGGTGTGAAGTTATCGAGCATAATACGGTCGGGGATGTTGGTAGCGAGGGCTTCGTTGATCTCTTCGAAGTTACGACACTCAATCTCTATCTTCAGGTTTTTGCCCTTCTCCTTACAGTAATCGCGAGCGCGGGTAAGGGCGTTGGTAATGCCACCGGCGAAGTCCACATGGTTATCCTTGAGCAAAATCATATCAAAGAGGCCGATACGATGGTTCATTCCTCCGCCAAGCGCCACTGCCTCTTTCTCCAAATAACGCAGTCCCGGTGTGGTTTTACGGGTGTCGAGCACGTGACAGCCGGTGTCTTCGATGAGGCTTTGGTACTTATGCGCCGTAGTGGCTACACCGGACATTCGCTGCATGATATTGAGCATCGTACGCTCTATCTGCAGCAGGCTCAGCTCCTTGCCATAGACTTTGAATGCCACATCGCCGGGCTTCACATGATCGCCGTCATGCAGGAACTGCTCCATGCGGCATTCAGGGTCAAAATAGTTGATAATCTCTTTCGCCACTTCGACGCCGGCAAGCACACCGGTATCTTTGATAATCAACTGTTGGCAACCCATTTGAGTAGCCGGAATACAACTAAGCGAAGTGTGGTCACCGTCGCGGATGTCCTCTTCAAACCAAATAGCAATAAGCTTTCGTAATTCCTGTTTATCCATGATGTTAGCGATTTACGGCGCAAAGGTACTGCTTTTTTTTGAATTGTGCAAGAAAAAAACGCTTTATGGTTATTTTTATAAAAAATAGAGGAGTATTGAAAGCGGAAGGAAAATAGACCGTTCCGATTTTTAAGAGTTATTGATTTTATATAGTTTAGTACATATAAGCCTTGAATGAGGTTTATATGAGCTTTATATGAGGTTTATAGTTTCATAGCAAAGAACATAGTTCTAAGACCTACTTCTAAAGCCGTCAATATTCGCAAAGTTCAACTCAGCCCTTCAAAAAAAACACACAAACATTTGCATATATGCAAAATTTGTTGTACCTTTGCACAAAAATTACAACAACCTTAAAAAAACATACAATTATGAACATGACGATTAATGCTGTAAATTTCGAGATGGCAGAGAAACTCGAGCAGTTTATTGAGAAGAAAATGAATCGTTTTGAGCGCCACCTGAACGCAGACGACAAAGTGGAAATCCGTATGTCTGTCATCAAACCGCAGACCAACAACAACAAAGAAGTGAAAGTGCGTATCGCAGGTCTTTTTGCAGAAAAGACAGCCGACAGTTTTGAGGAAGGACTGGATGCATGCCTGAACGCTCTGGAAGGACAATTAGAGAAAAGAAAAAATAATTAACAACCAGCAATGAGGACAGATTTGGCTGCTTGCAACCTCATTACAAAAAATGCTAAAACGTCAGAGTCCGTGTCCGAAGGACATCCGGACAAGGTGAGCGACCAGATATCGGACGCCATCTTGGATAATATGTTAGCGCAGGACCCGCAGGCACATGTGGCCTGCGAGACGTTGTGCACAACGGGTCAGGTTATCATCGCCGGCGAGGTGAGTTGCAATGGATGGGTAGATGTCCAACTCATTGCACGCAAGACCATTGCCGACATCGGTTACACCAAAGCCGAATATAAATTCGAAGCGGAGAGTTGCGGCATTCTCAACTCTCTGCATGCGCAGAGCCAGGATATCAACATGGGTGTGAGCCGAGAGAAGGCCGAAGAGCAGGGAGCCGGAGACCAAGGTATGATGTTCGGCTACGCAACGGACGAGACCGACAACTACATGCCCTTGACGCTCGACCTTGCGCACACGCTGGTGTATACGCTTGCACGCATCCGCAAGGAAGGCAAGCAGATGAAGTATCTCCGTCCCGACAGCAAAAGCCAGGTGACCATCGAATATGACGAGCACAACAAGCCCGTCCGCATCGACACGATTGTACTCTCCACGCAGCATGACCCATGTGCCACGGGAGGCGAGCCTGTCACTCCGGAGATGATTAAGAAAGATATCATCAACATCCTTCTGCCTCGCGTGGCAACGCGCGACAGCCGTTACGGACATTTGCTGCACGCGTTCCTGGAGGACAAGAATGCCAAACTATTGGTCAATCCAACGGGTAATTTCGTTATCGGAGGTCCTCATGGTGACACCGGTCTAACGGGCCGCAAGATTATCGTGGACACCTACGGCGGTCGCGGCGCTCATGGAGGCGGTGCCTTCAGTGGTAAGGACCCGTCCAAAGTGGACCGTTCGGCAGCATATGCCGCACGATGGATTGCCAAACATTTGGTTGCAGCCGGTGTAGCGCACGAGGCATTGGTACAAGTAAGTTATGCCATCGGTGTGGCGGAACCTGTTTCACTCTATGTCAACACCTATGGCACAGCACAAGTGGCACTGAGCGACGCAGAAATAGCAGAGAAAGTGAAGTGCCTGTTTGACCTTCGCCCTGCAGCTATTATTCGCGACCTCAACCTCAAGCAACCGATGTACGAAGAGACCGCAAAATACGGACACGTGGGACGCACCAATGAGGTAGTGACCAAGACATTCTTTGACTCAGACGGCAATACCTATACACGCAAAGTAGAACTATTCACATGGGAGAAACTGAACCGCTTAAACGAAGTAAAAGCCGCCTTTGGCTTGTAGTAGGCATAGTAGTGGGGGCCGTGGTCATTGACCAACTCATCAAACTATATATTGCTACGCATTACGCATTAGGCGAGAGCCGCGAGGTGTTCTCGTGGTTCTGGTTATGTTACGTGGAGAACAACGGTATGGCGTTTGGCATCGAATGGTTCAGCAAGTTGGCGCTGACGCTATTCCGTCTATTGGCGGTCGGTCTGCTCGGTTGGTATGTGGACACCCTTCTGCGCAAACCCGAAACACCCGTAGGATATATCGCCACGGTAGCGTTTATCATCGCCGGGGCACTGGGTAATATCATCGATTGCGTGTTCTACGGAAAGCTATTCGGTTATGCCGGCTGGTTCTATGGGCGCGTAGTGGACATGTTCTATTTTCCGCTCATCCGCAATAGCGCGGGCGAAGTGCTGTTCTTCCGACCCGTATTCAACTTTGCAGACAGCTGTATCACATGTGCCGTGGCCGTCATTCTGCTGTTTTATCTGAAACAATTGAATCAAGACACAGGAACCAAGAAAAAGGACTGATATGAATCGACTAATCAAATACATATTCGTCCTTTGCCTTTTGTCCATTGTCTTTACTCTCCCCTCTTGCCGCCCGAAAGGCATCCTGCATTCATGGGAGATGCGCAAAGTGCTTGTGGATCTGCATAAGACGGATGCTCTGCTGCAAATAACCGGCAAGATGCATATCTCGGCGGAAGACAATGCCATCTACTATGCACAAGTGCTGGAAAAACACGGTATCACGCAAGCACAGTTCGACTCATCACTGGTGTGGTACACGGCGCACCCGCAACTATTCGACAAGATTTATCCGAGAGTGATGGCGGATCTAAAAGCAGAAGAAGAGGCGTTCATCGCTATGCACAAAGAGGAGTTGGAAGGAGCCAAAGAATGGGAACCCAAGAAACCGAAAGCCGTATTCACCTCCGCTCAACTGGATAGTGTGCTATGGGTAACACAACATGGGTGTCCGACCACGTGGTTCCCTTTAGTGCATGATTTTGAAGATGAGTTCTTTCCACAAATCGGCGTCCTTCGCTGAGGGATTATTAATTCCCTTCAAACGTGCGTCCGTCTCCCGTAGATACCCCATTATGAGAAATACCTTACCTGCAGGGTAACGTCTTGCAGCGGCCTGGTAGTCCTTCACAAAATATGGATTGATACCTAACTCCCTTGCTACGGTTGCCTGGCTCTTATCGGGCAGGTAATGATACATGAGCAGGTTGGAGAAAAAGGTGAAGAGCGGTGCCATCTCGCGAACCATCGGGTGGTCCTTGCTGCCGGCAAAATACTGCGTTATTCGATTGGCGCGAGCAACATCACCATTGATGAGTGCGGTCTGCAATTCAATGATATTATAGTCCTTGGATATGCCGATATTTCGCTCCACGAGCGCAGTATCGATAACATTGACACCATCCGGCCGGCCGTCAATCAGTTTCTGTAGCGCCCCGACGATTGCCGATAGGTCCGTACCAAGATAGTCCGCCAGAATAGGTGCGATGCGCGGGTCAATTTTGAGCTGTTGGCCTTGGCTTTGGCTGTTGAGATCAGCGATATAGGCATTTATCCATTTCTCCACTTCATAGTCCCGTAGTTTGTCTGACTGCAGCCACACAACCTGCTGATGGTCAGCCGCCTTCTTCCACACACCCTGGCGTTTGTCGGGTTTGCCGTTATAGCATATGACAAGTACCGTCTGCGGCATAAGGTTATCCAAATAAGCCGCCAGCGCCTCCCATTTCTTGATTGCCTGCGCCTCACGCACGAGGAGCACTTTGCGTCCGCCCATCATGGCGAAGCCACGCGCAGCACCGATTACCGGCGATATATCTGCGCCTTGCAAATCACGGCCATAAAGGACCTGCTGGTCAAACTCTCGCGCCATCTCATCCAAGGCATTCGCTGCGATGAACTCGAAAACGCGATCGATATAATACGGTTCCTCGCCACACAATATATATATTGGCGCGTACGTGCCCGCGCGCAAGGCACTCATGATATCATTGAATTTCTTAATCATTGGACGTTGGTATATAAATCATGTATCTGTATTTACTTCTGTCAATCTCGCGATACCCCTGCTCGCGGAGCATATTCTCCAGCGCACTTTCCCGGTCCTGGTACACCGGCTTGGTCTTAAACTGCGGCGAGAAAGAGCAGAACACAATCGGATGCTCCGCCTCGATGATATTGCGGTACTTGGCCATATAAACGGAGTCAAAGATATTTGACCAGAACTCATTATATTTCGCTGCTTCACAGCCCGTTACAGCCCGCATAAGGTGCATTTCTTGTCCTATCGACAAGATATGAGGATTAGAAGATTCGACGATTTGCAGACTGTCAAAGTCCGCTTTGTATTGCAGAAGGCGCTGCTCTTCAACTGTACGGATGGCAATACCTTTGTATGGAGATACGGAACTGAAAGTCTGCACCTTCGTCAAGTCACTCTGCCCTACACTGTTATGTGTCATGCGGAGTGCGACTACAACGCAGAGCACCACCAGCACTTCATACAAATATCGCTGCTCAGCGATAGTCTTGTATTGCGTCAATGCCACAGGGAGCAAGCAGAGCACAGCCGGAAATAATTTGAGCCACGCCGTATCCGTGCCTAACGTGGCGACAATCAGAATCGCCACTCCTATAATGAGTGAACGGTTGAACGACTGAAAGAATGAAGGCGCTAACGCCAATGCCAACACCAATGCCGACAACAAATAGGTTATATCCGCATTATACCACTGGAGGGGCTTCATCGTGTAGATGATAACCAGCGCCAACGCACCGCCCACGAACCAACCGGCATACTTCTTCTCACGAAACGCCAGCACGCCTACTGCCATCAACATAAAGCCTAACAACTTGCCGCTATTCTCCCATAGTTTGGTCAGCATGGACAGCATCTCATGGCTATTCATTGCAGCATCGGTTGCAGCCGGCGTAACCAGCCACCATCCCATCAGATACACCACTCCTGCTGTAGCAGCCGCAATGGGTATATTCCAGAGACTACGTTTCTTCCATAGCGGTATGAGGACCAGCAAGGCCAGTATATTCGGGAAGCGCGCAGCGACTGCCAGTCCCAAGATAACGGGCGACAGACGAACGATGAAGGGTGAACGGCTCACACTCGTCACCCACAGAGCGGACAGTAATAACACGGATAACGTACCCGGGCTGAACTCCTGAAACGCACCATAGCCCATCAGGATATATGTAAATGCGAGCCAATGAATATTCTCTCGTCTTTGTTCTTTATCCAACAGGCATACGTACGGAAAGGCTATCGCTATGGTGGTACAAAGCCATCCAAAAAGTCGCAGCGGTAGCAGCAGAGCGCCAAATAGTTTCACTACAAGTCCTCCCGTGAGCAACGTGCCCGCAGCCATCCATCCGCCTTCTAAATGCTCGTATTTATAGAGCCAATAGAGCGGGTCCTGATGATTGCCGAAGCCGGCGAACACAAACCACAGCGTGTACGCCAGGGCGCCGACCAGCAGGATTATTGATAATATGTGCTTATCAAATCGCATATCTCATCAACGGTGTCAAGACTCAAATCATAGAACAGAGGTAACCGCACCAAACAATCGGCGAACCTGTCGCACTGCGGTAATGCACGCCCGTCGTGGCGGGATTTGTAATACTCGCTGCTATGCAGACTCAAATAATGGAATACGGCACAAACGCCATGGTCCTTGAGGTACTTGATGAAGGCCGTACGCGCCTCCAGGTTCGGAAGGACAAGATAGAACATATGAGCATTGTTTGTCGCATAACCCGGTATGTCCGGCAATGTGAATCTACCCTGTTCCGCCAATGGCGTGAGTCGCTCGCGATACCTGTTCCACAACGCCTTTCGCTTCGTCTGTATATCATCGATATTCTCCACCTGTGCCCAAAGGAATGCAGCATTTACTTCGCTGGGCAGGAAACTGGAACCCATATCCACCCATCCGTATTTATTCACTTCACCGCGGAAAAACTCAGCGCGGTTGGTGCCCTTCTCCCAGATGATTTCCGCCCGCCGCACAAAGCGCTCGTCGTTGACGACCAGCAGACCTCCTTCGCCTCCCGCCGTGATATTCTTCGTCTCATGGAATGAGAAGGCAGCGAGATGGCCGATAGACCCGAGGGGTATTTGAGATTTGGGATTTGAGCTTTGAGATTTATAATAGCTGTCGATGGCTTGCGCAGCATCCTCCACAACCAGCAAATTATGCTTCTTCGCCACGGCCATGATGGCATCCATATCGCATGCCACGCCGGCGTAGTGGACAGGCACTATTACCTTTGTACGAGGTGTAACCAGCGTCTCCAAGGTCTCGGCATCTATGTTCGGGTTGCGGGTCATGGAGTCAGCAAACACCACTTTGGCGCCCTCGCGCAGAAAAGCCAGCGCTGTGGACACAAACGTGTAACTGGGGACAATCACCTCGTCGCCCGGTTTGAGGTCGCAGAGCATGGCGCACATCTCCAAGGCGTCCGTGCCACTGGTTGTCAACAAACATTTGCGAAAACCATAACGCTGCTCGAACCAAGACTGGCATGCTTTGGTGAACTTGCCGTTACCTGATAGTTTACCGGCGAACACCGCTTCGTACATATAATGGGCTTCCTTGCCCGTCAGATGAGGTTGATTGAAATTTATCATAAGAAAAATACTATTACTCCGATGATTATTATTGCGATTGAAAGAGCCTTACGCAGACTGATTGATTCATGAAAAACAAACCAACTGAGCGCAGGCACGAAGAGATAGTTCATCGATTCGATGATGCTCAACTCTTTGAGTTGAAGTCCCTGATGCATGCACCATATATTCGCCACCATTGTAATGAACATAACGGTATATCCGGAAACAACCCAGCCATTTATGTACTGTCTCCACCATGGTTGGTACTCTTTCCGTGCCCCCTGCTTGAGCAACATTTGCGCGCAAGCCGCTACAAAAACCACCGCCAATGCTATTAATCCGTATTTCATGCGCGTGCCAAAAGAGTGATACCTATAATAATGATGAGCGACCCCACTATATTGGGAATCGTTATTGCCTCGCCAAACAGCAGAGAGGCAATGAGCATTGTGAAGATGAGCGTTGTGCCTTTGAACATATACGCGGTACTCAACTCAATATATTTCAATACCTGTTGCCATAAGATGGCATACGCTCCGATGATGCCTACTGCCCCGCCGAACCACAAAAGGTAGGGCCATGAGCCCATCGGCTGCATTGCTGCCATCTTCGTGCATATGCCTACACAGGCATAAAGCATGTTAATGCCTACCAACGCACAAATATCTCTGAGTCTAAGTCTCATTCTGCCTTACGAAGGAATTTAGCCGGGTTGCCTGCCCAAATCTCATTGGCACCTATATTTTTCGTCAACATAGCCCCGGCGCCAAGCGTCGAATAATCGCCGATAGTTAGGTTCTCGCGCACGGTGGCGTTCAGACCGATATGCACGCCGCGACCTATCTTCAGATAGCTGCCAACGGCTGCTTGCGCGGCTATGTGGCAGAAGTCGCCAACCACATTGTCATGGCCCATCATCGAGCCTGCCATCATCATACAGCCTCTGCCTAATTTCGTACACGGCGACATCGACACATTTGGCATAATAACGCACCCGGCACCTAATTGGACGCTCGGAGCCACATAGGCCATCGGATGAACAAAGGTCGCCAAGCGGTCATCCGGTATTCCAAGACTCTCGAACATCTCAATGCGCTCACGGTTACCGTCAATGCGCAGGATGGTATTGATAAACCAATAACCGCTCTCCAGGAGGCGCTTCGCATCACTCGTCTTGCCGATAACAGGAAACATATCGATGATTGTACCCTGCTCTTCTCTGTCATTCAAGAAACCGGCCACTTCCAAATCCGTGGCACCCATCCGCCGTGCATGCTCAATGGCTGCAGCGACCACAGCACCGTTTCCCAGACCGCCTAATATCGCTACTTTTCTCATATTACTTGTTCAATAATATAGTTCGGCCGTTGTTTGGTCTCCAGGAAAATACGGCCGATATACTCGCCCAGCACGCCCAGGAACGCAAAGTTGAGTCCGAAAAGGAATAACATCAATACCATCATACTGGTCCAGCCGGCCAGCACATTACCGGCCAACTTATAGATAATCAGTCCGCACGCCGCCAGCATGCTGCCGATACATAGGAGCGCGCCCATATAGGTGACCATACGGATCGGGAACATGGAAAACGAGAAGATGCGCGCGAAGGTGAGGGATAGCATCTTGCTCAGGTTATAGCCGCTCTTTCCGGCAAAACGCGCGTCACGCTTAAGCGGTACTGCCACGTATTTATGACCGATGAAATAAAGCAAACTCACAGCTGTCGCCGTGCGCTCCGGGAAATTACGCAACTCATCCACCACGCTCTTCTTCATCACGCGGAAGATGCCCAGTCGCGGCATGGTATGGATATCGGTTATCTTATTGCTTACTGTTTGGAAGAGCCGCGAAACCGCAATCTTCATCCGGCTGTCCTTGCGCTCTTCCCATTGCGCGATGGCCATCGTGGCTTCTTTGTCTGCCAGCAGCGCGTCTATCAGCACGGGTATATCTTCCGGCCGGTCCTGCAGATCGCTATCCATAAGCACGATAAGGTCCTTCGTGGTTAGAGACAGACCCGCCGCGATGGCATTTTGTTGACCGAAATTACGGCTCAAACGAGCGATTCGCAGATGGTCACGCTGAGTACGTTCCTGTTGCATGATTTCCCACGAGTGGTCACGGCTACCGTCATCCACCAGGATGATCTCGTACTCGCTGACGATATCCTCCACCACGGCTGTCAAACGCCGCAGCAACTCGCCTATCACTTCTTCGTCATTATAAATCGGTATTACCACCGACAGACTGTTTGTATATCTCATCGTTTTGATAAATTATATATCCTGTTCGTTCGGCACTGCATGTTACGTTCTCCGGTGCCGTGAAGACCACACTGCTGCGTGCCAGGGCTTTTGGTTGCGGATGGATGGTCTCGCCCAGCGCCACGCGTATCACTCCTTCGAGAAAATCATAACCCGTACTCAACCGCACGAGGTCGCTGCCGATGAAGTCTCCTCCCATGCGACCGCCTATCTCCATCACTGAGATGCGCCCTTCGCTCGTTATTTTATACTCCGAATGGCTCGCGCCCGACGTGAGTCCGAGAGCGTCCAGTGCCTTTTTGGTAATCTCAAAGATATGTGCTTGCATCTCTGCCGGAAGGCTCGAAGGCTGATGATGCGCCAATTCCACAAAATGCGGAGCACCCGTGGTGGTCTTATCCGTTATTTGCAGCGCGTGGTGCACGCCTTGGCACGAAATCATCTCCACGCTAATCTCTCGCCCTTCGATGAACTCCTCTATCATCGCTTCGCCTGCCAGGGAAACCTCCAATGCCGTCTTTACGGCTCTTTCCAGGTCTTCCCATCGCTCTACTTTCGTCACCGCCAAACTGCCGCTTCTATCCGTCGGTTTGACGATTAGCGGCAACGACAAGCCATCAACCGCGAACTGTGAACCATGAACCGCTCGGTATTTCGGGCAATCGACACCGGCTGCGGACAGCACCTCGCGCATCAAGTGCTTATCGTGGGCACGCAAGGATGCCTCGTAACTATTGCCCGCCAAGCCCATCTGCTCCGCCACATAGGCCACGGTAGGTGCGGCAACATCGCTGGCAATAGTACAAACTCCGTCTACACGTTCCTTGCGACAAATACGCAAAATCTCGTCCTTCTCAGTGATAGATATCGGGTAGAACGTGTCGCATATATCTTTGCACACTGCTCCTTGCGGCCATGCAAAGCATATGGTCCGTAAGCCCATTTCCTTGGCTCGCTCCACTACCGGCCGCTGCAGATAGCTTGCTCCTATGATAGCTAAACTCTTCATGCTAATTCTTCACTTTTAACTGCACCAGTGCATATTTGCCGTTGCGGCATTTCCATACTATCTCCGTCGGCACGCCGTAGTGCTTCTCTATCTGTTCGCTTACGCGCTGCAATGCAGTATGGGCGTGCACATAATTGACATCCGTCAAAATATACATATCATCCCGCAGCAACGTGCGATAACTATGCCCGAGCGGCTTGTTGAGCGGGCACCATGTGAGCCAACCCAACGCATACCGGCGGAACCGGTACGGCCATATATGCCATGGATTGGTGGCTTCAATCATCATCGATGTACCGATAGTGGTTACAAACCCGTCTTCCGGCACGTGCTCCAGCAACGGCTGCTGAAGATGCGTCCATGTATAGCGATTATAATCCGCCGATGTGTGCTCTTCCGTTATTTGATAAACATACCATCCGCTCAGCACCGCCAGTGCGATTCCTATCCCCCATCTGCGCTTCAGGCCCGTCGTGTTCGGCAGCAACATGAAGTCGGTAAACAGCATAGGAAGCAGCATACATAGGAACACACGGTTCTTCAGGAAGCCGTCCAGACTTACATGTACGATTAGCACAAGGATAAACGATGTGTATATCAGCAGGAAAATAAATTTCGACCGGTTGCCCGTCGTCAGTATCATCATCACCAGTAGGGCCAGCAATATAGCCATCTCGACGGCATATTTGTCTAACCGGTGTACATTTTTCATCTGCTCCTTAAAGGGCACAGCTCCCACTTTGGCGCTCAGCTGACGCATTGCCGGCAGGTCTATCTGCTCTGCATCGGGCACAAACCGCAACAACAGCTGATAATCCATCGGGTCAATCCCCTCCGGCAGATGGCTTACGGTCATCTTATATGCATTAGGGTTGTCGTTCAGTTGTGCCCGTAATTGGTTATAGGCACGGTAGTATTTCCAGTCCGGCTCGTGGTCATAGACAGCATGGTTCACCACGCGGCACGCCACAACGGACGTTAGCATCACCACAATGGCGATATATTTGCGCCAGTTCAAACGATAGGTGAACACAATTATCGGAGCCATCAGCAGGCCGACCAAGCCAGCCGCCATGAAGCGTATTAATGCCGCGATTACCACCATCGCCACGCCTGACCAGCGAGACTTAGCGCTCTCGCGGAGCAGCAGCGCGCAGCCTGCCAGACAAACCAGACCGGCAGTAGTGGTGAACTGCAGGGCCACAATGATCCGTACCCAAAGCACATACAGCACAACGAGCCACAGTACACGTTCCCAGCGGGCACGGTTCTCCATCGTCAGTATACAGTACGCCAGTACACTCATCGACACGATATGCAGCGCCGCGAAGGCCACCGTGTACCACTCAACGGCCGTCGTTATACTGTATAATAGTGCCAGCACCCAGCCGTAGAGCACATTGATATATACCAGATGGAAATCCGGCGCACCCGAATAGGTTCCGTTGGCTATCATGGCCATCATGACATCATCGTTCTCCTCAAAACCGAGAGGCAACGCCAATGCCAGCACCGCGAAAAACACGATGTTGCATGCCAGAATAATATATTTGAGTCCTCTCACTCCCATCTCCTATCTTTGGCGAACAACCGTCCTGCGCCGTGCAGGATAGTCGTTAAATTCATATGCCGCGCATACGACGGGCTATATCGTTTGATTCGTTGAGCGGTCTCGAACCGCTCCTTCATCGTCTTGTATTTCCTCACCCACCGGTTCCTCACCGGCTTCGCTTCCTCCTTATGGCCCGTAGCCTCAGCCCCTTTCAGTAGATCGGCCATCATCTGCTCGGCGCGCTCGGCTGCCTGCTCCGTATAAGACAACGCTTCTTCCTGCGGCAATCCCAAATCGTTGACGGCGATGCATGCATATATTTCCCACACCTCATCCAGATACAAAGCCTTCAGCCATCGTTTGAAGCGAACCCTGTCTATCCTGTCGGCATAACGGTGCATCATCAGCGCCACATCGCATAGCTGCCGGACATTGGCTCCACCGCTTATCATATGTTCCCACGCGTGCAGGAATACAAACAGCATATTAAATGTCGGCTCCGGCACGCGCACCTCCAGTCCGTCTATCACCATTCGCTCAGCCTGCTCCATACCGATGCGCTCCATTTGCGCATATCGCCGTGCATCCAGCGGGTGCTGCAGACTGACCGTCACGCGGTGCAGTTCGATCGACACGCCGTCTGCAATCAGGTTATAGTGCTTATAGTGCTCCAGCTCCTCATCAAAGGTCAGCGCCTCAGGGAAAGCCGCCCGCAATGCCGCGCACGCAGCGTGGTACTGCTCTTTGCCTGCAAATATATCCACATCGCCCCATGACCGCCGTTGCGGTTCAGGATAAAAGGCTGCCAACCCGGCTCCTTTCAGCAGCACGCCGTGTATACCTGCCTGCTCCAGTGCGTTCCAAGCCACCGCTAAGGTATATTGCAGTTTCGTTTGCTGCTGCATTATTTGTACGCAAACGCCTTTCATCTGTGCGCGGGTCTGCGCAGACAGGTCCGTTTGCTCGAGCGCCATCGGATATACCAATGCTCCGGTGCCCTGCTGTGCGTTCAGACGCATCAGTTGTTCGGTCTCCTCTTCCGGCCATGTTGCCTGTCCGCCCCACAAAGCGGCTTTTATCAAGTCCAGATACTTCATGCGCTGTGGGTCTTGCGGGTTACTATGGACTTCATGATCAGGAAGAAATACTTGGTATCTGTACGCCACGGGTGCGCCAGATATTGCGTGAGGTATATATCTTCGTTCTCATACAACTCTTCCGGCGTCTCGGGATGGTCCACATAGAACGGCGGCAGCAGTCCGGGTTTGCACCGTGTCCGTTTCTCTTGCAGCCATTTCGGATAACTGTCAAACATCGGTTGACTCAGCGGCCGCACGCCCACCAGTTTCAGGTCGCCTTTGCACCAGTTGTATAGCATCGGCAGTTCATCGAGCCAGTATTTCCTCATCACTTTGCCCCAGGCGGTTATACGCCAGTCGTCGTCGGACTTATCGGCAATATTCATGCCTCCGCGCTCCGCAAACACATAGTTCTGTATATACTCCGCATAAGGGTGCATGGTGCGTACTTTGTAGAAATATTTTATCTCTCCGTTCTCGCATACGCGCGGCAGTTTGATGAGCGGGCCGTACAGTTTCAGCTGTTTCTGCGGGTACGGCTGCGACTTACGGTGCGCATAGACGTACTCCAGTTCGCCTTTCGTCTCGGTCCTGTCCACCTCAAATCCGCAGTAATACAACCGTCCTAAGACCTCCGTCTTGCTCAGCATACGCTTATGGCCTTTGTTGATATCGAAATACAGGCGGCTGGTAAGCAGCAGACGCGGCAGCACACGCTTGACGAATTTCGCCCAATAGCTCGCTCTCTCGTATTCCTGCGGCCGATAGCAGCATATATATTTCCCGTCGTCCGGCAATAGGTTATTCACCGTACAGAAACGCTTGTTGATGCCTCGGATGTCATTGAGCGGCGTCTCGTCCACAATGGTGCTCTGCGCGTACTCTCTCTGTTCGCGTTTCTCAATCTTCATCACCGGTACGTCCATGTTGGTGGCGTACTTCCAATAATGCTCCATGAGGACCACGATCATCTCCATTCCGCCGACCAGCACCACCATGTATGTGGCCACTCGTGGCGACAGGCTATAGGGCAATATCGGCAGTATCCACCAGCATAAAGCAATCAGCACTATATCATCCGCTATTACCGACAGCAATGACTGCCATACATAGGTCTCTTTGTACGAGCGGTATAGTTGCACCGCGTAGCCGACCAGCACCCAGGCGACCGCCAGCACGCCGAAGAGCACCCAATAGGCTTTTATCTCGCTCTTATCCGCTATCCAGCGCCAGAACATGCATAGCAGCACCGCCAGCAACCATACCAGCAGGTCAATCCCTATTCTTTTTTTCCATCCTTCGCGAACCATGTACTACTCCAAAAAACGCAATATCTCCTCCGCAATCTTCTCACTCGCGTGCCCGTCGCCAAACAGATGCGGGAACGCCATTCTCTTATTCTCCAGCATCCGATAGGCGGCTATTATCCGCTCATAATCAGCGTCGGCCAGGATACCTGCTCCGGCGTCGATAATCTCTACCCACTCCGTCTCGGGACGAAGTATCACGCAGGGCGTGCCATAGAAGAACGCCTCTTTCTGCACGCCGCCGCTATCGGTCAGCACCACCGATGCGTTCTTCTCCAGCGCAAGCATCTCAAGGAATGAAGCAGGCTCGATAATCCGCAAATCATCCGTATTCAATCGCAAATCTTCAATCCGTTTCTTCGTCCTCGGATGAAGCGGTACTACTACCTCCATGCCCGTCTTGGCAATATCCTGCAAGGCTCGGATAATCGAACGCAAATGAACCTCATTGTCCGTATTCGCCGGTCGATGAACGGTAGCTAACACAAACTTGTCTTTTAGCGCAGCGGTCTCATAGTACAGGGCGTTATCATACATCACATCGCCGCTCTGCACCACGCCGCGGGTCATTCCTTCTTTCTCCAGATTCCGCACGGCGGTGGCGGTAGGCGCGAACAGCAGACTCGACAACCGGTCGCACACGATGCGGTTTATCTCCTCCGGCATCGACATGTTATACGACCGTAGGCCGGCCTCCACATGGAATATCGGGATTTGCAGCTTGCTCGCCGCCACCGCCGCAGCCAGCGTGGAGTTGGTATCGCCATACACCAACACGCCGTCATAACGCGTCTGCATCAGCACCGCCTCGATGCCCTCTATCATCCGCGCGGTCTGCACCCCGTGCGAAGCACTGCCTACATGCAGGTTGTAGTCCGGCGCAGGCACACCCAGTTCACGGAAAAACACCTCCGACATATTAGCGTCGTAATGCTGCCCCGTATGCAATATATGCTCCTCTATCCGCCCGGCAAACTGCTCGCGGACAACCCTGGAGAAGGCTGCTGCTTTGATGATTTGCGGACGGGCGCCTATGATGGTTAACAGATGTACCATACTATTCAAAAAACCTTTGCGTGCGCAAAGGTACAACAAAAAAATGACATGTACAAATATATGTCAATCTTTTTACAGAATTTGTCAGAATTTCTCAATAAATGCCGTCAAAAATGCCGTCACATCTATCTTTTCGGCCAGCATCCGCTCTCTGCGTTTCTGCCACTCGGCTTTGAGGTCGGGCATGGCCAACAGTTCTTCTATCTTGGCCAGGAACGCCTCTTCTTGGCTTGGCAAAAAGGCGTAGCAGAGGCCGTATTTCTGCTCCAACTCATTGGGCACGGACAGGCGTCCGGCAAAACTGTTGCACTTAACGGCCGGCGTACCCAATACCGCCGCTTCGGAGGTCATGGTCTGGCTATCGCCGACGAACATCGTGGCATAATACATCAGGCTATGCATCTTCTCCTGTGAGATTTTCAGTTGGTATGGTCGGAAGGCTTCGTCTATCTCGCGCTCTGTAGTGATGAAGACGCGTCCGTGCTGCTCCAGCAGGGCTATCAGCCGTCTTTTACCGTCCATCGACAAACCATGTTCACCGGCGTCGTGGTGCGCCTTGAAGGCATTGAAGCGGAGGATGAAGAACGGGTCTTTCTCCGTCAGGCCTATCTCGTGCAGGACGCTCGCATCGGGCGTGAAGCGCGAGGGATGCAGGTATGCCAGTTCGTGCGTGCCGGGGTAATAGACCGTCTGCTTAGCCTTTCGTTGAAGGCTGTCCGGCGAGAGGATGACATCCGCAAACGGATGAGCATACTTGACAAACAGCGGCTCCACGGCATCGTCGTCATCGTCCAGGATGATGCTTCTCATACGGCTGACCTTGCTCACATGGGCCAGCGTGACCGATGTGCCGACGCCTATATCGATATGATGTTTGCGCACCAACCGCCTTACGCGCAGGTCATAAAGTAGCTGCTCCCATCCTTTCTGCGCCAGCGAGTCACCCTTATGACCGATGCTGATATAGGGTATGCCGTAGAAGTCCATCAGTTCTTTCGCCGCGGGAATATCCTTCACCGTGACGTACAACGTATGCCCTTTCTGCGCCAGTGCAAAATAGGTGTTTCGCAGCAGATGTACGTGCGCCGGGTGGTTTATGTCGAAAAGGATGTTCATCTTCGTAAAATCCTCACGCCTGTTTCGCCTATCTTATACAATGCCGGCTTATGGACGCACAGCCATCGTCCGTGCTCCACTTCCTGCCCTCCGAAACGCGCCTTGAAGTCGCGTACGCCGTATGCCTCGCCGGGCGTACCTGCTCCCATGAAATCAAATCGCGACAGCCCGTTCGCGCAGGCATATCGGATACCCGCATACGTAGCCATCACGGACGGGCACAGGGCTTTATAGCCGGCATCGTCGCCGCATACGAACCACTCATAGACGCATCGACCTGCCAGCACGGGGCAGAGGATGCCGCCGATGATTTTTCCTTCATGCTTGACCATCAGGAATTCCGCCGAGCGCCGGTGGTAGAGCGCCACGAAGAACGACAGCGGGAACAAGGGCGTCTTCACCTTCGTCTTATATAGGTCCGCCAATATCGCATACCACGCCTGTATGTCCTGCTCGCTCTGCGCAGCTTCGATATACGCGCCGAGCTGCCGTGCCCGCTTTATCTGCCGTTTCCGGTTCTCGCTCAGTCCGTTCTCCATCGCCTCCACGTCCGTGCAGTCCACCTGATAGTTGAGATGCGGGCGATAGGCGAAACCGGCTTGCTCGAAGGCTTTGCGCCAACGGCTGTAGTCATGGAAATTGCGGGTCTCGGTATAGATGGCACGGCGCTGCAGATAGGTCCGTGCGGCGCTCATCAGTTTCTCCAGCTCTTCGTCCGTGCAGTCATTGGCCAGGCACGGCCCGCCGATGATGATGGCTCTGCGCGTGAAAAACTGGCGGAAGGCAGAGCGCTCACGGGTCACATAGCCCACGCATACGCCGCGCAGACCTTGCGCTGACCGTATGCCGAGGCTGAACGGCGACATGACGTCCGGTTGCGAGGCATAGAAATCGTATGCCTCCGGCGTCTGGAACCAGGTGGCGGTCGTGCTTTCTGCCACCAGTCTGCTCCACTCCGCTCTATCTATGTGGCCGCACAATATTTGCATATATATCCATAATCTTTTTCGCCACCTGGCTGTTGGTCAGTCCGTCGGCGATAATCTTCTCCCGTCCGTTGGTTCGCTCGTTGCGCACCGCGCTTATGGTCTCGTGTAAGGCCTGCGGGTCACGCGGAGCGATGTAACAGTTGTTCACACCCTCGACACGCCGGCGCACATCGCCTACATCCACGCTGACGATAGGGCATCCGCATACGAGTGCCTCTTTGATGATTTGCGGCGAACCCTCGCTTTGGCTGGTCATCAGCAGGCACCGGACGGAGCAGAGCAGTCCATTCACTTCCTGGCGCGTATAGCCTTTGAGTTCGACCAGTTCTGCATCGATACCCTTCATCGCTTCGAGGGCCAGCGGTGCATCTTTCACCGCGTTATCAAACGCACCGGCGAAGAGCACTTTGTTCGGTTCATCGCCGCGCCATGTCTCGTCCGTCAGGTCCACGCCACAGGGGATGACAGAGCTTCGGCAACGGCAGTGCGCACGGTCCATCAGACGCGGGCTGACGAAGATATTCCACGCCGATAGGCGCATGGCTATCTTAGAGAGCAGCCGCACGGAGGGCTGATGGATATCGCTGCCGTGATAGGTGGTGACGACCGGTATGCTTCGCACGGCGAGGTTGGCGAGCAAGCCGCTTAGGCCGTAATGGGCATGGATGATGTCCGGCCGGATGGCCTGTATCTGCTCCCGCAGCCGAGGTATAGCACGCAGATAGCCGGTTAGCCCTTTGCCCTGCACGCCGAAGCACTCGACGGTGCATCCTGCCTGTCTGAGCGCCGCTACCTGCTCCGTGACAAACGGCGCGAAGCACGACCGGTTATAGGAAGCCACAATCAGTACTCTCATACGCCCTGGCCTTTCATCTTAAACAAGTTCCACAGCACGGCGGCCAGCAGCATGATGCCGCACCACCAGAAGAACCATCGTTTGTATTTCTTATCGGTCATGGCGACGGTCAGTCCATAGGCCATGAAGACGAACTCAAAGGGCATGACGGGTTGGTGGAAGCGCTCCGAATGGGCGAACGAGCTGAGCGTGAGCACCACCACATAACCCAGCGTGACACCCAGTATGAGGGCATGGTTTCGCCAATAGCCGCTTAGCAGCAAGGTGAACAGGGCCAGGATGGTGAAGAAGGACATGATATTCTTGATATAGTTTCCTCCGTTGAGCATCTGCTGGGCGTACTGGCCCTCATACGGCTCGACCATGGTAGGGAACGGCAGGGTGAAAATCATCGGGGCGAAGACCGCCGAACTGGCATATTTGGCAAACACATTGCCGTGTTCGCGCTCGCTGCGCCACTCCATATTACTTCGTTGCTCTCCTCCGCGCACTTTCTCAATGAGGATATTCACCCTTTCCTCGATGCGTTCGCCGGCACCCACGCCGATGAGCGTGACCGCCAGGAGACCCACGATGACGCGCTTACCCCAGGAGACGATGCGCGACGAGCTCATCACCAACGCAAAGACCAGCGCCAGCAGCGCTACCAGGCCCAGCGGCGTACGGAAGGTGAAGATAAGAGCGGCTATCAGCAGGACGGGGATGATTTTCCATGCCGTGAACTGGCGGGACCGCAACATCTGGTCCGCCTGCTCGATATAGAGGACGATGAGAAAGACCATCTCCGTCTCTTTGAGGTGGGCGGTGCAGTAATACCAGAAGTTCGGCCACAGGGCGCAGAACAGCGCCGCCACACGGGCTATCTGTTCGCCGAAATTACGCTGCGCCAGCCGATAGACCAGCACCACCGTGAGCGATGACCATACACATTTGAGCACACGGGCGGCGAGGACACTGCGGCCGGTGAGCAGATAGACCAAGCCCAGATAGATGCCGTAACCCATATCGGAGACGTCTTCATGGCCGCTCCATCGGGCTATCTCGGTGTAGAAATGGAAATTGCCGTCCCGCATCAGGTCCGCCACAAAGGCGCCGAGGCTGTCATAATAGGTGGCATCGGCGTCCTCGAAACCGAACGGATGGTCATAGTACCACAGGAAGATCCAGTATAGCATCAGCACCGTGGCGATGCGGAGGATGAACGAGAGGACGAACACCCGATAGGCGAAGTTGGACGGCTTACGCACATTGCGGACCGACATCTCCCGCGTCAGTTGGCGTCCATAGAGGAAAAAGAGCGTGACGCTCAGTCCACCGGACACCATGAAATACCAGGGCAGGCAGTGCGACAGATATATCAGGCTGACGATAGCCAGCGCAAAGAAATAGGTGGTCGCGGCGTAGGTCGTGACCCACCTGGGAAGTCTCAACACAGGTATGCTGCCGTACATTCAATACCCTTTGTTGGAAGCCTTATGCCGGTTGCTTGCCGATATAGGCGAGAATACCTCCGTCCACATAGAGGATATGTCCGTTGACGGCATCGGAGGCGTGCGAAGCGAGGAAGACGGCGGGTCCGCCGAGTTCATCGGGTTCGAGCCATCGTCCGGCGGGCGTCTTGGCGCAGATGAACGAGTCAAAGGGATGACGGCTGCCGTCCGGTTGCCGTTCACGGAGCGGAGCGGTCTGCGGGGTAGCGATATAGCCCGGACCGATGCCGTTGCACTGGATGTTATACTCGCCGTACTCGGAGCAGATGTTACGCGTGAGCATCTTCAGTCCGCCCTTGGCAGCGGCGTAAGCGCTGACGGTCTCGCGGCCGAGCTCCGACATCATGGAGCATATATTGATAATCTTGCCTTCGCGGCGCGCCATCATCTCCGGCAGCACGGCGGCGGAAACGATATACGGAGCGACGAGATCGATATCAATCACTTGTTGGAACTCCTCGCGCTTCATCTCGTGCATCGGGATGCGCTTGATGATGCCGGCGTTGTTGACGAGGATATCAATCTGGCCCACCTCAGCGTGGATACGCTCCACGAGGGCTTTGACGGCCACCTCATCGGTCACATCGCACACATAGCCGTGGGCGTTATCAATACCTTCGGCATGATAGGCCTCCAGAGCCTTATCGATAGCCTCCTGGCTGCGGGCATTAAAGATGATATGCGCTGCTCCCGCTTGAGCAAACGCTTTCGCGATGGCAAAGCCGATACCGTAGCACGCGCCGGTAACCCAGGCATTCTTGCCTTCCAAAGAAAAAGGATTATTCATAGTATATAGTGTTTTTATAGTTTCAAAGCTTCCTCCCAGGTATATTCGCGCTCCTCAACGGTGGATGGCAGGTATCCCATCTGCTCCTGCGCTTTGGCTTGCGGGAAAGTGAAATAGGTGCATGTACACTCGCATAGGAGCTCTCCGTCTGCGCTATAGAGCTCGCCCTGCACGATGGCTACGTTTCGCCGCATCTCTTTGAGATAGCCTCGGAGCTTGATATAGTCCTGGAGCGTGGAGACGGGCTTATGATAGCGCATCTCCATCTTGGCGGTGACGCCGGCGGTCTTGAGCAGATGGAAGACGACCCATCCGCATACCTCGTCCAGCAGCACGGCCTGCACGCCTCCGTGGAGGGTATTGATCCACGACTGATGGTTCTGCGTGGGGCGCCAGATGGAGATGATGTCGTTGCCGTCCTCGAAGAAGCGCATCCGTGTGCCTATGGGGTTATCGGGGCTGCATCCGAAGCAGTTATACCCGGGGGTATGTGTCCAAGGATTGATAATCCGTTTCATTGCGATAACATTTTTTGCGGGTGCAAAGATACTGCTTTTTTTGCATATATGCAAGTTTTCCTGCTTTTTTTTGAATTTATGCCAATTTGATTGCTTGTAGAACCATGGCACGAATGAACGTGTTGAGCGTTCGATAAGTACGTCTTTGGACTCTGGTAGAATTAGGATTGAACTGCGGGTCTGTTTTTGGCAGGATGGGTGCTTGCGGGTCGGGTTTCTTCAGTTGCGCCATGAAGCGTGCTTTGAAATGCTCGAATTGAGCGCGATATTCAAGAGTTTGTTGGCGCTCGGGCTCTGACATAGCTGCCAATTCTTCCCGGGTATATTTGCCGGCTCGAATGATGAGTGTTGTGATACGACTGGCATCGGCGAACGACTGAATATTACGGAGTTCGGCTCCTTTAGGCGGATTTTTCTTGTAGTCACGCGGGTAGAGGATTGCATAAGCTTCTTGTGAAGCTGTCGAAATGACAGCTCCCGTCTCTGCGCGATACTTCTTTTGGCGATGTACAATTCGTTCTTTTTTGTTCAATTTTCCGCGAATATTTTCAAAAGCGGAGGAAAGTTCAGTTTTAGCCATAAATTGGCACGATTTTTGTAGTATTATTTATAAATTTATTTATTTCTGCCATTCTGGCAGGTCCTTGGCAAGAAGTCAGTCTGACGTAAGCCTAACCACCCACTAACGACCCACTATTCACCCACTAATCACCCACTCGAATACCGAGATGAGTCCGAAAAAACCTCGAACTTTCATCGAGGTAATTCCGATATTTCGGCGATGGTGTTTTTGGACTGCTTGTCCATTTCGGGTGCAAAGGTACGATTTTTTTTTGATATGCGCAAAAAAAACGCACCTTTTTTTTTGTGCCAGAGAATGTTTTTGAATGATGCAAGCAGAGCTGCTGAGTGATGGCAGTAGGGAAAGCGCATTTTTTGAGCGTTTTTATTTTCCCAAGAAATTTCCCAAGTAGAAAATTTGCACAATTCACGAAAAAGCAGTAATTTTGCAGCGGAATTTCAATACGAGCGATTATGAAAAACAAAGTAATTTTCTTTTTTGCATTGATGGGTGCAATTATGCTGCAGAGCTGCAACGCCAATATGCCGGAGATGAACGAGAACAACCGTAAGTTGCTTATCGGCCACTGGACTGTGGTCAAAGAGACGATGACCAACGGTGACGGCTTCGGCGGTGTGGTCACACGGACGGAGGATTTCCATTGGGGTCTGGATTCGTATCATTTCATCAATGATTCGCTGGTCTATATAAGTAATAGTCAAGCATATCTCGTGTACTCGCCGCCCTATAACTACTCCCTGGCAGAGCAGAAGGACGGCAAATGGCTGCTGACAGTTCCGAAAGTGTATGACCAACCGCGCAATTTGGAAGGAGGACTCTCGCCCATTACTATCTATAAATTATCCAAGGATGCAATAGAATGGCAGTTTGAATCGTATGGTGGCGACGAAGGTCCGGTGGTGTATTATCAATATCTTCAAAAAACGGATAACCAGCAATAATTGCATAGAACATATAAGATATTATGGTTGATTTCAGCCGTAGGATGGATGGCGTGTTCGTCACCTACGGCTGAGTCGTATTATCGTCAAGGCCGCGAACTACGCGAAGCGGACGAACCTGTTGCAGCGATGGAAGCATTCATGGCTGCGACAGCTGTGCATTCGCGGGAGTATGTTTTCAAAGCCCGCTCATGGAGTAATATGGCGACGATGTGCCGGATGTGCGAACGGCACGATTTGGCGTACGCGCTTTATGAGAAATCGATGGAGCAGTTCGCGCTGGCGGACGACACAATCGCACAAGCCTACGCGCTTAATAATATGGCTTGGGAGCAGGCTGTGCAAGGCAACAAACCTGCGGCTACTTCGCTTATCGATGACGCGTTAGCTCTCTGCTCCGACACGGCTGTGCAGCACAAAGTAACGGAGTCCCGTGCCGCCGCCTGTCTCTATGCCGGCGAGTATGATTCGACACTCGTATATGCGAACTTAGCGCCGTGCTCTTCGCCGTATTTCGATATTCTGCAGGCGCAGGCTTATGCGTACCTCGGCAATAACGATTCGGCATTGTTCTATGCCAAGCGCGTGGTGACTCAGACGGACAATCCGCGCTATCTGGACAATGTGTATTATATCCTTACTTACTGCGATTCCACGGCACAGGCGGACGAAGTGCGTGCGTTAGCAGCCACACGGGCGGACGTGTTGATGAATCTGGAGCGCAACAGAGCCGATTGGATAGAAGCCATGTTGCTGGCGGAGAATGCGCTGACCAAGCCCAAGAAGCCTCTTCCATGGTGGTACTGGCTGGCGTGGTTTGGTATCGTCATTCTCATTGTGGATGCCTTGGCGTACGGTATCCCCCGCCGCAAACAGACGAACTCGCTGGAACAGCAATGCCGTCATTTGCGTAATAGCACCAATTTACGCGAAGAGCTGAAATGGAACAGTTATCCGCAGTTCCGAACCGCCTGTGACGAAAAACTCTCGTCCATCGTTACCAAACTGGAGCAACGCGGCTTGTCCGAACGGGAGATACGTATCTGCGTGCTGGTCCTTATCGGCCTGTCGTACGCACAGATGGCGGATGTGCTTATCCGCGCGGAAAGCGGTATAGGCAAAGACAAATACATGGTGGCCAAGCGTCTTGGCGTGAGCGTCAAAGATTTGCAGACCACTTTAATCCAAATTGCCCGCGGAACTAATGCGTAAGTACCTGACAATCATACTAATCCTGTTGGCGGTTCGCATGGCGGCGAGCAACACCATTTCTATTCCGCTAAGTACATCGGGTGGTCAATCTTTACCTGAATATCTTTCCACACCCGACCCGACCGACCCGAACCAATTCCGTGCTTCGCTCACCGGTAACACGCTGGTTATTCAAACGCCGGCTAATGCCGTTTCGTATGTCCTCATCCGCGAAGCGGAGTGCGAGCGGAGAAACGAAGATTATTTCTATTCCATCAGTCTCGACTCCGTCTCCTGTCCTATCAACCGTGCCGGCATATACGCCATCCAAATCGGCTGTTGGGATAAGGATTACGTGGGGTATCTGCTCGTTAAGAAAGTCGGGGTGTACGATTTGAACGGCCGTTATTGGGGTGCGACACTCGATAAGATTGACGAACTGCCGAAGGGATATTATCTCATTCGTGTAGAAACAAATATGGGAACAACATGCACTAAATTCTACGTACAGCAATGAAAAGGAAACACTACATATCAGGACTTATAATAATTCTGGCCCTCAGTTTATTCGGCTGTAGCAAAGGAACAAATGAAATAGGACCAGCACCATATCTTAACGGCGGTGACGGTGTCCCTCGTCTGGTGATTAGAGGAACGGTTAAGAACACCGCCGACGAACCACTGCAGGGCATTTATGTAGCTGTCTATGGAGTGCGTGAAGCGGACGAACCGGACGTACTGACTTATAACTACGCGCTCACAGGACCCGGCGGCGATTATACCATTGTGCGTTACCGCGGGCGTGAATACCCGACCGAAGTAACGGTCGTTGCGACCGATTCCACAGGCGTCTATGAGGAACAAGTGCTCTTTGAGACCATCACATACGACTCCATCAGCACGCGAACCGGCAAGGAACCTTTCAATGGTTTAGTAACTGCTGATTTTATACTTGTGTTAAAAGAATAATCACCAAGAGTCATTTTCCCAAGAAAAATCCCAAGACAGATATTTGCAGGTTTCACGAAAAAGCAGTACCTTTGCACCGGATTTAAAAACAGAATTATTATGAAAGTAAAACTTTTTATCTTCTCGTTTATCGCAGCCGTGTTCTGCGCATGTGAACAAAACGGTGTGGGTGACGCCTCGCTTATCGAAGGCGGATGGGATCTGCGAAACATCGATTATGACAAAACGGTGTACGCCGACTACAACGGCAACACGCATCTGAAGGACAGCGCCTACACGCGCACTTTTGAGGATAAGGAGCAAGTGTGGCTCTTTTATCAAGGCAACATCAGCGAGTGGCAGTATTTTGTGCAGGACGGAGAAGGTTATTGGTCAGGCTATGCCTGTGATTGCTGGCGTAAATATAGAACCGAAGGCGAAGGTGAGAATATGACCATCGTTGAGACCAGAGGAAGTATTATTCCGGGTTATGAAGGAGTGACCACCACCAGGCGCTATAAAGTGGAGAAACTGACAACCAAATCAATGGTTCTTTCTACTATAGAACAGATGTACAACTCGGACACCCAAAGTCCCGTGGATGTGAACGCCGTTTATACCTTCAAGCGCGATAACTCGCTTTTGGAATATATCCGTAGAATATATCCGTAGCGGTTATCCGGAATAATTATTCTACGTTCTCTTGAACCGTTTGGGCAGCAGCTTGGTTGAGTTGCTGCTTCATTTTTTGTTGGGCAGCTTGGTAGTCCGGTGCGTTGTATTCTTCCGGCAGAGGCGCCGGTGCGTAACATGCGGCGAACGTGAATGCTACGCCGGTCAGCAGACATAGTTTGATGCCCGCTTGCAGAATTTTGACATTTGTACACACGTATTCCTAATCTGACTCCTTCATTTTCATGCTTGCGCATGTTCAGCTTGTGTCTTTTTTACAACTAATTCGCACACTATTTCACAAGAAAAGACACAAGCCTCATCCTCCGCGGGGAGAAGGTGTATACAATAGAAGGACGGATATTAGTCCGTTAGTTGGGGTATTCATGTATTAGCATGTACCAATTTTGCCTAAAACTAAAGCATTTTTGGTACATGCTATACCTATGCAGCTTGTATTTATTTTGCCTGAATTTTGCATAAAAAAAGATACAAGCTAAAACTGGGTGACTTGTTCCTTTTATGCTCGAAAAGGAACAAGCTATACCTCCTCGTGTTCGACGAAAGGGTTGGCAAAAGGGCATAAAAAAACAAAAATAAATTTGCGTATATCATTAATTTTATACTATCTTTGGAGCAAATTTATCGCAATAACACACCACGAATAACAAAACAAAACTGCAATAACACACTAAATATATGCTTAAACGGAAGATTATAAGCCAATTGGAAGAATGGAAAAACAACCACTCCCACGAGGCTCTGCTGATTAAGGGAGCCAGGCAGGTCGGCAAAAGGACATAAAAAAACGCAGCCCCGAAGGACTGCGTTGGTTTTGGCTACTGGCTTTGAACGCCAGCGGTCTTTCTACTTTCTACTTTCTACTTCTACGCCAAGGGCATTGTAGAGCTTGCCGTTTTTCTCGATGATGAGCATGCCGTTGCGGAGGATTTTGGTGGCTTTTGCATTAGCATCGGTTTGCTCAAGAGCGGTAGCCGAAGAAGCGGGATATGTTACCTTAAGGTAACGATAGTACTGACCATCCTTTACTTCAAAAACGGATGTACCTGACTCATTCGACGTATTAAATGTAGCTTTATTGCCACTCCAATCACCCGTCTTGATATTGCCATCTAACGTGCTTGTGGCAGGGTCCGCATATGTATATACTTCTACAATGGCATCCTTCTTGCCGGGGAAGGTGAAAGTAGTATTGGCGTTCACTTGTGCCCAGAAGTCTTTTCTGCCACTATTTTGGAATTTACCATTACTGCTTTCTTTTTTTGTATCAACAATTAGTTTGACATCCATCGGATTGCCCCCAACATTAGCTTGCGCCACAAGGAAATCTCCAGTTCTACCTTGCCAAGAAACTGCCGGAGCACCTTCTGTCAAGCCGAAATTCCATTGAACCGTAACATCAGATGTTGCTGTAGCTATAGAACCTGTGTTAGCCGTAAAGACCGGTGTCATGGTAACATCTTGTGTCGGAGTGTAGTCAGCACCTATCGCATAGGTATTCTCGCCGTCATTCCAGCCCGTGAGCGTATAGCCATCTTTGTAGAGCGTGCGGTTGGCAGGCATTGTGATGCTCTCGCCTTGAACCACATTTGTTACTGCGGGAACTGTACCTTCTGCCTCTGCATCATTATTAGAGAAAGTAACAATATATTCTATATCTGCAAGTTGCTCAAATTTGATGTAAGGAGTAAAATTGCCGCAATCGACTTTAATAGTTTGGTCTTGATCTACACTAAAAGTAACATATATTACATTGCTCGAAGTGTTATTATGATAGCATGCGCCGGTGTTTTGATTAAAAGATTTCAACGTGACTGATCCGTCTTCATTGGTTACGCTACCTGAACCATTACCGAACTGACACGTACCGAGAGTCACTTTGTAATTACCGGCAACAACCGGAATGGTCACTAAGAGGTCTTGATAGCCATGCTGGTTGCCGTTATACTTAGCCGCTGATAAGATGGCAACATACTCAGCCGGTGCTTCATCGGAATATGTGTACGTCTCTCCATCAATTGTAAGGTACTTCGTGGTAGGATTTACATCGTCGGTACCTAACTGACCATCACGCAAATCGATTTCAAAATCGGTTGCCATCATGTTTACACTGCATGCTACTGCAAGTAGCAACAATGCGGATTTAAGCAAATTTGTTTTCATTGTGAATTGTATTTTAAATTATTTAACGATTTGTCCTTGCATTGTATAGAAGGCACCATTTTTCTCGATGAGGAGGATGCCGTTGCGGAGGATTTTAACGGCTTTGGCGTTGGCGTTGACATCCTCAATGCCTTCGGGACCCGGGCCGGGTTCAAAAGCCATGCCCTCTATGTTGACATTGCGCAGGCCGATATACTTGCTGTCCTTCTGCTCGCCGAAATCATGCCAAGGCAGGATGCGTACATGGAGCGTCTCGCCGGCAGGGATAGTGAGCGTCGGCGTGAGATCCACGTGCTCGATGACGCGGGGAGTCATGTTGCGTTTCTCCGCGATCGTCTTGACATCGGTGAAAGCATCGCCGTACCGTCCGCAGCAATCTCCATAGCGATACGTGTGATGCGCACATCCATCGTAGCCGGTGCGGTGATAGCGAAATCGAGGTAGCGGTCGGCGTTCTCGTCTATCTCGCCGGCTGGCCACGGGGTTCGTGCGCTGCCGTCGGCTGAGTTATGAAAACGCGCCAGCACGATGTTGGTCTCATCGCCATCCACGAAGTAATTCTTGGAGGCACTATAGTCAATGCACGCCATATGGCTCATGGAGAAGGCCGCACTAATCGGTCCTTCCACCACCGGGGCGGGCACGGGTTTGGCATTGATAGCCCATGTGGCACTGACGGCCGCACCTCCGTCCAGCGAGATAGCCGTAGCGCTGACAGGAACCGCCATTACATGTTCGCCGGACACCGCATAAATGGTATCATGCTGCTCGCCGTCGGTGGTATAGTTCGCACGTACATAGACCTTCTGGAACAGCGAGCCGCCGGCATAAGCAACCTGCGCCGTGGAAGCATAATTCTCTTTGTCAAGCGATATCTGCAGGTTCGCCGAAGCACTCAGATTCACCGTACCGGCTTCCGGCTCAAGGTCATAGCCGGTGAGCAGGAACTCCTTATTCTGCGCAACACCGGTATAGGTCACGAGGTTACCGCCCATGGCATTGGTATGCGTCTTATCGCCCGTGCAGAAGAGCAGACTCATGCACTGCGACTCGCCATACTCCAGATATAGGTCTCTCGTAGCCGCCGTGAGGTCGATGAACGGCACGTTTTTCTCTTCTGCCACCACTTTCATCGCCTTTACGTAACTCATAGTGGAGTCACCTGCCGGCAGCGATTGGTTCTCATAGAGGACGCCGTTCTCTAACTTCGAGAACTTGTCACCGAGGTCATGCTTGCCGTTTCGCTTGATGTCATTGCCTTGGAAATAAGCACGGCATATCGGACCTGCCAAGATAGGCGTCACGCCCAGCGCACGCGCTTCGTCAATGAACAGACGGAGGTAGTCGCGATAGGTGGTCTGCGGGTTGGTGCCGCGGGCATCAGAAGGAGCAGGAAGGCTATGCTCGGCGCAATAAGCCGCATACTCCAAATTGTCCATGCCATAGGTTACCGTTCCCTCGTCATTGTGCGCGAACTGGATGATGAGGTAGTCACCTGCGCTCATCTGGCTCTTGACGGATGCCCAATAAGCAGCGCCGTTGTAGAAGCCACGGGTGTCGGCACCGGACTTACCGCGATTGTTAACAGTGACATATGCCGGATCGAAGAACGAACCGAGATACATACCCCACCCTCGCTTATCGGTGGTGGACTCGTCATACTCCGCCATAGTGCTATCACCAATGGTGTGTACCTTGATGGCTGAATGACCGGGGAGAAGCAGCGCTGCTGCCAAAAGAGATAAAAAAATGCGTTTCATGTTGTTGTTTAATGTTATGAAAAAAATTAGTGTTGTTCAAAAAACGCTGCAAAAGTACTATAATTTATATTATCTACGCTGTAAAAACTCGTCAAATGTGGGTAAAAATGAAAAAATGACAAATTATTTGCGTATTTGACAAAAAATTACTACCTTTGCAGCGAATTTGAAAAAGCCCATGAGACACCGACCTTCTGTCATACTGATTTTCATACTCCTCTTTATACTCAACGTGCCTGTGCGCGCGACGGACTATACGGTGCGTTTCTATGACGACCATGACGGCCTGAGCCACTGGCATATATCGCAGATATTGCAGGACACGACGGGCATGATATGGGTAGCTACGTGGAATGGTCTGAATCGCTTTGACGGCAGTCGCTTTGTTTGCTTCAAGCCCGATGCGGGTGCCTCGCTCTGCTTGCCCAACGACCGCATTCGGCGTGTTCGACTGACAGAGGACAACAACCTGCAATGTCTCATCGAAGGGCATGTCTATCTATTCGATACCCGCACCTGCCGCTTCGACACGCTGCCCGCCGCGGCAGAGCGCGAGGCCTATGCGCTGCTCCAACAGCGCTTCAACCCGGACTTTGACCGACCATCCGGCGCCAAGACCAAGCAATACGGATCGGTGCAGCTGAGCAATATATGGGAGGAATATACCGACCGGCAGGGCAACAAATGGCTCTATGACGACCATGGTATCTACCTCGTGACGCCCGTTCCGTCGCGCGGTACGGAACTGAACCCTTATGAGGTGCGCAGCATGTCTCGCATGCGCAATGGCGATATATGGCTGTCCGTACGCGACCTGAAGCAGGTGATGGTGTATGACAGCGCCCTGCATCTTTGCGGATACATGAATGCGCAAGGTCGCCTGCAGGCGCAACCGACGAGTTTCGGACATATGGTCTATTGCATGCACGAGACCGCGGACGGAACTGTGCTCTTAGGCTGCAAGCCCGGCTATGTCCTGGAGCGGAGAAACGGGCAATGGACCGAATATACCAACCTGCGCAATGCCTATGACATCCGTGCGGACAAGGACGGCCGGCTATGGGTAGCCACCTTCGGCTTCGGCCTATGGCGGGAGCAGGGCGAGCGGCAGTTTGCCCTCGTGCCCGGCACAGAAGGCATGATGATTCGCCGCCTGCTCTTCTTGGACGACGGTTCGCTATTAGCCGCCACGGCCAACGGCATCTTACACGTACACGGCGACAGCGTGCAGTTGCACCAGCGCGAAGCAGGCAGCCCTACATCGCTCAGCAGCAACGCCATCATGTGCCTGAGCCTGTTCAACGGCCGCTTATACGCCGGAACGGAAGGCGGAGGACTGAACATTCTGGTCAATGATATTAGCGATGAGCAATGGCAGTTCGAGCACCTGACCGTGCAAGACGGACTGGAGAGCGACGTGATTTTTGAATTGACGCCCTGGTCAGAAGATGAACTGTTAGTTCAATGTATTAGTTCGTTCTCCCTGCTCAACACCTCCACCGGGGCGCTGACCAACTACGGCAGAAGCTTTTTCGGCGGCAACGGACGCCACAAACTGGTGCTGGGTGAAGTGCCGCCTATCGCGCTGAATGACAGCCTGGTGCTGATTGCTCCTACGAGCGGCGTGACGGTGCTGCGCAAAGCAGAGATGACGGCCGATAAGACCCCTGTCCGCATCGCACTGAGCAGCATCCGGCGGGAAGGCAAAGAGGATTTTGCCGTGGACAACACCGACCATATCATCCTCAGTTCTACCGAGCGCAACCTGGTGATGACCTTCGCTGCTATGGACTACCGCAATAACGGCGAGATACACTATAAGACCCGTCTATACGACGCAGACCAAGAGGCAGAGCCATGGAGCATGGCCACCACCGTCAATGAGATAATCATGCAAGACATGCACCCGGGCGAGTACATATTCGAGATACAATCCACCGATGCGTACGGTCACTGGCAAGACAACACCCGCCGAATTCGCATCACGGTGCAACCGACATTCCTGGAGAGCCGCGTAGGCAAGACGCTGTCAGCAGGCATTCTGCTACTGGTCATTCTGCTGGTCACCACAGCTCTGCTGCACGCCCGCTACCAGCGCAAGAAACGCGCAGAGACACTGGCGGCATACCTCGAGCTGCAGGAACGCCTCTCACCCACTGTGCCGGAGATTCTGGCGCCCGGCTACACCGGCGAGAACGAGCGATTCCTCAATGCTCTGCATGTATTCATGGAAGCCAACATCGGCAATAGCGAGATGAGTATTGACGACCTGGCCAAGGAAGTCAACATGAGCCGCTCAACCCTGAACCGCAAGATGCACGAGCTATTCAACCTGTCCGCCAAAGACTTTGTGCAAGCAGCGCGCATCAAACATGCCTGCCAATTGCTGCGCACCACCAACATGGCCACCAAAGAGATAGCCTATGCCTGCGGGTTCAGCGACCCGAACTATTTCTCCAAATGCTTTAAAACGAACACCGGCCAGACACCAACCGAATATAGAGAAAGATAAATAACACGAACCATGCAAGACGAACGGTACTTACGGCTGCTGAGCGAGCAATTCCCCAACGCTCAGGCGGTGATCAAAGAGCTCATCAACCTCCAAGCCATCCTATCTCTGCCCAAGGGCACCGAGCATTTCGTGAGCGACCTGCACGGCGCCTCATCGGCCTTCATCCATATGATAAAAAACGCATCGGGCGTGGTGCGCAAGAAAGTGGATGAGGTGTACGGCACTGGCATCACGGAGGAAGAGAAACGCGCCCTTTGCGCGCTGATATACTACCCCGACGAGCGGCTGGAACTGATTAAACGGTTCTACGCGGGCGAGGAGGTGGACGGGCTGATAGCGATGAACTCGCAGCTATCGAACCTGCATACGCTGGAGGAATGGTACCGGAGGCGGCTGCACCAAGTGGTGGAAGTGGCTCGCGCGGTGACCATCAAATACAGCCGGTCGAAAGTACACAAACTGCTGCCGCCGGAGTACGCCTATATCATCGGCGAACTGCTGCATGAATCGAACCTGGAGCAGCACGACCGGCAGACCTATTACAACGCCATCATCGACGCCATCATCAAGATAGGCTGCGCCGACCAGCTGATAATAGCCATATCGTACCTCATTCATTCTCTGACGATTGACACGCTGCATATAGTAGGCGACATCTTCGACCGAGGTTCGGGTGCGGCGAAGATATTAGACGTGCTATCGACCGTGCGCGACTACGACATCCAATGGGGCAACCACGACATCGAATGGATGGGCGCGATGAACGGCAACATGGCCCTGCTGGCGACGGTGCTGCGCGTGAGCATCCGCTATGCGAACATCGAGACGCTGGAGGAAGGCTACGGCATCAACCTGCTGCCGCTGGCGAACTTCGCGATGACCATCTACGGCGATGACCCGTGCACCCTATGGCAGACGAGAGATTTCGACAACAACCCGCGTCTGACCCGCTCGGCACAGCTGATGGCGAAGATGCACAAAGCGATATCCATCATCCAATTCAAGCTGGAAGGGCAGACGGTGCTGCGCCACCCCGAATGGCACATGGACGACCGTGCACTGCTGCATAAGATAGACTACAGCAAAGGCACCGTGACGATCGACGGCAAGACCTACGAGCTGACGGACACCAACCTGCCGACCATCGACCCCAAAGACCCATACCGCCTCAACCAGTACGAGCAAGACCTGATGGACCAGCTATGGCGCTCGTTCCGCAAGAGCGAGAAGATGCAACGCCATCTGCGGATGCTATATGAGCACGGTTCGCTATACCTCGTGCGCAACGGATTCCTGCTCTACCACGCCGCTATCCCGCTGAACGCCGACGGTTCGTTCACCGAGGCGGAGGTATGCGGCAAGCGAGTGAGCGGCAAGGCGCTGATGGACAGGACCGACGCCATCATCCGGCAGGCCTACTACGGCAAAGGCAAAGCACAACGGGACGCGCTGGACTACATGCTATACCTATGGGAAGGCGCCTACTCGCCGCTGTACAACAAAGATAAGATGACCACCTTCGAACGGTATTTCATCGCCTCCACAGACCCGCACAAAGAGCAGAAAGGCGCGTATTTCACGCTGGCAGACCGCGAGGAGATATGCGAGCAGATACTCAAAGAGTTCGGTCTGGACCCCGCTACGGGACGCATCATAAACGGCCACGTACCCGTTCGCACCATCAAAGGCGAGACACCCATCCGCGCCAACGGCAAACGATTCGTGATAGACGGCGGGTTCAGCAAGCCCTACCAGGAGAAGACCGGCATCGCCGGCTATACACTGATATACAACAGCCACGGCATCCAACTGGTGGAGCACGAGAGCTTCGAGAGCCGCGAACAAGCCGTGCTATCCGGCAGCGACATCCATAACCGCATGCTGCTACAGGATTTCTCGGGCCAGCGCATCCGCATCAAGGACACGGACAAAGGAAAAGAGCTGCTCGAGCAGATACACAGCCTCGAGCAACTCCTTGCATGCTATCAGAACGGTTCCCTGCGGGAGAGGTAATTATACGAGAGCCTTGACAAGGCTCTCTTTTGTTCCGGGGAGGAGGTCTATCGGGCGGAGCTCAATCATCGTTTTGGCACCGAACTCTCCACGCGCTTTCATCCGCACGGCTGCGCGCGCACAGCTGGCCATCACCTGGCCCGTGAGCGCGGGGTTGTTGATTTCCATATTAAACTCAAACCGCTGGTTATGCGTCTCTCCGCTCACTCCGCTGCGGACGAGATTGACGCCGTGCGCCACATTATTGAGCGCATCGACGCTCTCCACGGCGATGACGTGCGTCTCATCATGCGCGAAATAATCATCCGCCAAGATGGCCGCCTCCACGGTCTTGAAATCCGCGCCATCCTCCAGCTCGATATACACCATGCGGCGATGGATGCCGGTCCCGAGCGGGATGGTCATGCTCAGGGCGTTCTTCACGCCCTTGATAGCCTTCGCCGCCACGGTATGGCCCATGGAACGGCCGGGACCGAAATTGGTGTAGGTAAGGCCTTTCGGCGCCATGGCCATGAGGAGCGCGCGCACCATACTATCGGTGCCCGGGTCCCATCCGGCAGAGATGACCGAGACGGACTGATTGGCCGTGCAGACCGCATCGAGCGCGGTGCGGAGGTCCCAGATACGCCCATGGATATCGAAACTATCCACCGTGCATATACCGCGTGCCGCCAGAACGGTAGCGAACTTCTGCACCTCACGGGTCGGCGTGCAGATGAGGACGACGTCTACGTCGATGCAATCCAGACAATCGTTATGATGATAGATGCCCGCCAGCTCCATGTCCGGCGCAGCTATGACGGCCTGCTCTGCAGCACGGCCTATATTACCGTAGCCAAGTATCGCTACGCGAATCGGTGATTGTAAATTTGCCATTGTATATTTGAGATTTAAGAATTTACTTATATGTTACTCAACAGTTACTGATTTAGCGAGGTTACGCGGCTGGTCGACATCGCAGCCCTTGACCACGGCAATGTGGTAGGCGAGGAGCTGCAATGGGATGACGGTGAGCAGAGGGGTGAGGCACTCCTCGGTCTGCGGCACCTCGATGATATAATCGGCCATCTTGCTGACCTGCTCGTCACCTTCGGTGACCACAGCGATGACCCTACCCTTGCGTGCTTTGATTTCCTGGATATTGCTGACGACCTTCTCATAGGTACCGCAACGGGGTGCGACCACGACCACCGGCATCTCTTGCGAGATGAGGGCGATAGGTCCGTGCTTCATCTCCGCAGCGGGGTACCCTTCGGCGTGTATATAGCTGATTTCCTTCAATTTGAGCGCGCCTTCCATCGCCACGGGATAGTTGTAGCCGCGACCGAGATAGATGAAGTTCTGCGCGTACGTGAAGGTCTTGGCAAAGTCCGCGATGCGCTTGTTCTGGCCCAGCACGCGCTCAATCTTATCGGGTATCTGGCCAAGCTCACGGACAACAGACAGATATTTGTCTGCGCTCATGGTGCCCTTCTCACGCCCGATGCAGAGCGCGAGCATGGTAAGGGCGGTGACCTGCGCGGTGAAGGCCTTGGTGGACGCGACACCTATCTCCGGACCGACATGGGTATAGCACCCGCTGTCGCTGAGACGAGGTATGGAAGCCCCGACCACATTACAGATAGAGAAGATGAAGGCCCCCTTGGATTTGGCCAGTTGGATAGCTGCCAGCGTGTCCGCCGTTTCGCCTGATTGCGAGATGGCGATGACCACGTCATCTTTGTTGATGACCGGCTTGCGATAGCGGAACTCGGACGAGTACTCCACTTCGACAGGTATCTGCGCGAACTCCTCGATGGCGTACATGGCGATGAGACCCGCATGCCAACTGGTGCCGCAAGCCGTGATGATGATGCGCTTGGCATTGAGGAAACGATCCTTGTTATCAATAAAGCCGGACAAGGCGATATTATCTTGCCGCACGTTGACACGCCCGCGCATCGAGTCGGTGAGCGTACGCGGCTGCTCGAAGATCTCCTTGAGCATGAAATGCGGATAACCGCCCTTCTCCAGCTGACTGAGCGAGAGCTCCAGGCGCTTGATTTCCGGCGTCTTCTCCACTCCGCTGAGGTTGGAGATTTGATACGAGCCCTTCCCGTCCGACGCCTCAGAAGAATGGAGCACGACCACTTCTTCATCCTCGATATAAATCACTTTATCCGTGTACTCGACGATAGGCGTGGCATCGGACGCGAGGAAATACTCCTCTTGCCCTATTCCGACGACGAGCGGAGAACCTTTACGAGCTGCAATGAGCGTATCCGGATGTTCTTTGTCCAAAACGGCTATCGCGTACGCTCCGATTACTTGCTGCAGCGCCAGTTGAACGGCGGTCTTGAGGTCCACATGGCGGTTGACCTGCGTGAACTCAATGAGTTGGACAAGCACCTCGGTATCCGTGTCGGACTTGAAGGTATAGCCCTCCTGCATGAGGCCGGCTTTGAGGACGGCGTAGTTCTCGATGATACCATTATGGATGATGGCCAGACGCTCGGACTCGGAGTAATGCGGATGGGCGTTCACCGTGTTCGGTTCGCCGTGCGTTGCCCAACGGGTATGGGCAATACCGATGGTGCCGGTAGTGTCTTTATCCGCAGCGTAAGCCTCGAGTTCCGCCACTTTGCCTTTGGCTTTATAGATATTCAGTTGTCCCTGCCCGTTGATGAGCGCCACGCCGGCGCTGTCATAACCGCGATACTCCAGGCGGTGCAGGCCTTTAATCAAAATCGGATACGCATCGCGCTTGCCGATATATCCTACAATTCCACACATAAAAAGATTTATGATTGATAATTTATGATTCTTCTGATTTTGAATGCAAAAATACTGCTTTTTTTTGAACTATGCAAATATATTTACAAAAAAATGGATAAAAGCCTGGTTAACGAGGTAGTTGCCTCCTGGAGTAGGATAATTGCCGGAGAAATACTAGGATAATTGCCGGAGAAATACCAGTCGCCGGGATGGTTTGGGCACGCAGCGTGGAGGCCGTCAAGGGTCTGGAATACAAACTCTACAGGTGCTTGCATGCCTGATGGGCGTAGCATGAGCGCCATCTGGCGGTTGATATCCTCTACCGACAAAGGCTCATAAATGGCAAGCACACAGTTCCTTTGCTCCTGTTTGGGTTTACGAATCTCCGCCAAGCAGGCATTATACGTCTCCTGAATAATATATGTCAATCCGCGCTCCTTAAGCAACGCAATCGCAGCACGGAAGGCGCAAAACTCCTCAAGCCTGGCCATGTCGATGCCATAATAATCAGGGTAACGAATCTGCGGAGCACTGGAGACCATCACAATCTTCTTGGGGTGCAAACGGTCTAGGATCTTAAAAATACTCTCACTAAGGGTTGTTCCGCGCACCACGGAATCATCAATAATGACGAGGTTATCTTCATAAGGCTGCAGAGAACCGAACGTAATGTCATAGACATGCGATGCCAAATCATTGCGAGAACTGGCTTCTGTGATAAACGTGCGGAGTTTAATATCTTTCCACGCCACTTTCTCACAGCGGATGGTAAGCCCTCTGCCGCGCAAGCCCTCTACCATACCGTAGAAAGCCACCTCTGCAGTGTTGGGGATAAAGGAGAAAACAGAATGATCGGTGTCATAATCTATTGCTTTGAGTATCGTGTCCGCCAGTTGAACGCCTAATTGTTTGCGCTCTTGGTAGATGTCTCTGTCAGAGCCACGACTGAAATAGATACGCTCGAAAGAGCATGGAGCGGGCTGTTGTGCCGTCAGGATTTGTTCCAAAGAGGACATACCGTTCTTATGAATGATCAGTGCTTGCCCTGCTGGCAGTTCATGCACTTGTTCACAAACGAGATCAAAGGTCGTTTGCAGTACCGAACGCTCGCTCGCTAACGCGATGACTTCATCATCTTGATAATAAAACGCCGGACGAATTGCCCACGGATCACGCACGGCAAACATCTCTCCTGAGCCCGTCATACCGCATATGACATAACCTCCGTCGTAATCTGCCATCGTTGTTTGAAGGACGTTCTTCATCTGTATATGCTCCTCGATGTAACGAGTGATATTGGTATTCTCCAAGCCTTGCTCTTTAGCCTCTACGAAACAACGCTCTACCTCGCGGTCAAGGCGATGTCCCATCCATTCGAGGGTAATATACGAGTCGCTATAAATACGCGGGGATTGACCTTGACGAACGATTATATCAAATATCTCGTCAATATTGGTCATATTGAAATTGCCGCAGAGACAGAGGTTCTTAGCCCGCCAGTTATTTCGGCGCAGGAACGGGTGAACATATTGGAGTCCGCTCTTGCCGGTCGTCGAATAGCGCAAGTGCCCCATATACAACTGCGCCTCGGTCCATTCGGGCGTGATACGAGAAAAAATCTTTGTGATTGCATCTTTACCAAGATCTTTTTCACGGAGCATATACTCTGTTCCTACAGGCGAGTTCATGTTCACGCACGCTATACCTGCTCCCTCTTGACCCCGGTTATGCTGTTTCTCCATCATCAGATAGAGTTTATTAAGGCCGTACGAGGAAGTACCGTATTTTTGCTGATAATACTGCTGCGGTTTGAGTAATCTCACTAACGCCACACCGCATTCATGTTTCAGTTGCTCCATGGAATATAAAGATGCTTTACATAACTTTACCGTCACCGACTTAGATTTGGACGCACACAAAGGGTTTCGCGAAATCCATTTTTTATCCGTAGTAATGCCTCTTCACTGTCTTCTCTTTGTGAGAAAGCAGAGAACCGCACGAATCCTTCACCGGAAGGACCGAAGCCCACACCGGGCGTACACAGGACTTGACATTCATTCAAGAGGAAATCAAAGAAATCCCATGAAGTCATATTATCCGGGGTTTTACACCATATATACGGAGCGTTTTCTCCGCCATACACCTCATACCCCAATGCTGTTAGCCCGCCGGCAATGATTTGTGCTGTACGTTTATAATATGCCAAATTCGCATTGATGCCTCTTTTTCCTGCTGGTGTAAAGGTCGCCATAGCTGCACGTTGTGCCACATAAGAAGTACCATTGTATTTTGTGCATTGCCTGCGCATCCACATAGCTTGCAGCCCTGTCTCTTTGGGAACGACTGTATAACCGCATCGCACGGCTGTAAAACCGGCACTTTTGCTGAAACTGCGTACCTCTATCGCTACCTGCTTGGCTCCGTCTATTTCATAGATACTATGCGGGATATCGCTATCGGAAATATAAGCTTCGTATGCCGCATCAAAGATGATAATACTATGATTTTCCAATGCGTAATTCACCCATCTTTGCAATTCGTCTCTATGTAGTACTATCCCGGTCGGATTATTGGGTAAACATAGATAGATAATATCTGCTTTTTGTCTCGGCAATTCCGGCACAAAAGCGTTTGAAATAGTACAAGGTATTGAAATGATCTCCCTTCCTGCCATCAAACTGCTGTCCATATATGCCGGATAAGAGGGATCCAATATGGCTACGCTGTTCTTACTATCAAATAGTTCGCTCAGGTTTCCCAAATCACTACCCGCACCTTCGCTGATAAACACTTCATCAATATCCTATCACGGCTTGTCGGAGCCATTCGTATCCCTCTTCAGGTCCGTATCCTCGAAAAGTGTTACTATACGCCAGTTCCTCTACTGCGTCATGCATAGCACTGATAATAGCCGACGGCAGAGGTCGTGACACATCGCCTACTCCCATACGTAGGATACGGCAATTAGGATGGTTAGCCTGGTAGTTCGCAGCACGGACTGACACTTCTTTGAAGAGGTATCTGTCGGGTAAGATATCAAAATTCGTATTTCTATTCATGTTAGTAAGTATAATTACCCCGGAATACTTCTTCCGCTGTGCCTGTCATGAAAATGGGATATAAGTTATCCTTCCATTGCACGGTCAAGTCTCCTCCGGGCAGATGAACGGTCACATTGCGCTCGGTCAGACCATGATAAATAGCGGCCACAGCCGATGCACAGGCACCTGTTCCGCAAGCCAGCGTCTCGCCGGAACCGCGTTCAATCACGCGCACGCTCAACTCCTTATTATTTATCACGCGCACGAATTCTACATTCGTATCTGCGGGTAACTGTTGGATTTTTTCGCTAAAGAACACAGCGTGCGGATTACCCATATTGACAAAGGTGTAACCTATTGGATTGTTCGCGCACAACAGAGTGCGGGATTCGATAACCGGTATCCCCATATTCACCGTGACTTGCTGAACCACCCCGTCCATCGCTTGTACTTTCAGCGGTCGGATACCTGCGAGCGTCTCGATTTCCATTTGCTGAGAAGTACATAATTGGCTCTCATAGAGATATTTGGCAACACAGCGAATAGCATTTCCGCACATCTCTGCTTCACTGCCGTCGGCATTGAAAATCAGCATCTTAGCGTCCGCTATTTTAGAAGGCATCATTAGGACCAAGCCATCTGAGCCGACACCGAAATGACGGTCAGAAACACGACGCGCCAAGTCGGACAAATCCGTACGAGCAATAATATCCTTCGTCTCCTTACGGAAACACTCAACATATACATAGTCATTTCCAAGACCATGCATTTTGATGAATGGGAGAGTTGTCATAATGTCTCAGTTGTTTGGATGCAAGTAGCGATAAAATCAAGGAATAAGGGATGAGGATTCAATACCGTGGAACTATACTCCGGATGAAACTGCGTGCCTATATACCATCGAAGTGCAGGAATCTCCACAATCTCAACTAATCCTGTGTTGGGGTTGGTTCCCACACATTTCATTCCGTGACGCTCAAACTCCTCTTTATAGAAGTTATTGAACTCATATCGATGGCGATGCCTCTCTTTAATAGCCGTTTTTCCTTGATAAGCCTGAGCCGTTCGGCTACCTTGAGTCAAAGCACATTCGTAAGCACCTAATCGCATTGTACCACCGAGGCGCGTAATAGTTTTCTGCTCCTCCATCATATCAATGACATTATGGGGTGTCGATTCATCCATCTCGCTGCTATTGGCGTCCTTGTAGCCTATGACATTGCGCGCGAACTCAATGACCATCATTTGCATGCCTAAACAAATGCCAAAAGTAGGAATATCGTGCGTGCGGGCATATTCAGCAGCGATAATCTTTCCTTCTATACCGCGTTGCCCGAATCCGGGACAGATGACGATACCTGCCAAGCCGGACAAAGACTGCTCAATCGTATCACGGGTGATATGCTCACTGTTGATGAAATGGATTTGAACCTTATAGCCTTTGTATGTTCCGGCGTGGTCCAAACTCTCACGGATACTCTTATAGGCATCCTGCAAATCATATTTGCCCACTAATCCGATATGAAGCACGGCGTTTGCTCTCTTTCGGCAGTCCAGGAAATGCAACCATGAAGTTAAGTCGGGAGTTTCAATTTTCCCTGCTTTGATGCCCATTTTACGCAGAATAACCTCATCGAGTTTCTGGGCATGCATATTCACAGGCACTTCATATATACTTGGCAAATCTTGACTTTGAATGACCGCATCGGTCTCCACGTTACAGAAATGGGCAACCTTTGTTCGGAGATCATCACTCAGATGATGTTCCGTGCGCAAGATCAGCACATCGGGCTGAATACCAAACCCCTGTAACTGCTTGACACTGGTTTGTGTCGGTTTGGTCTTCAGTTCATCTGCGGCAGCTAAATACGGCACATAGGTCAAGTGCACATTGAGTGCCCTGTGTGCGCCCAGTTCCCATCGTAACTGACGAATAGCTTCTAAAAACGGCTGGCTCTCTATATCGCCGATAGTACCGCCTATCTCCGTTATGACAAAATCCAAGGGTTGCTTCGTGGCATTGAGCATGATACGACGCTTAATCTCGTCTGTGATGTGCGGTACTACCTGAATCGTTTTGCCCAGATAGTCCCCTCGCCGTTCTTTCTCAATAACACTTAGATAGATACGGCCCGTGGTCACACTGTTATCGCGCGTCATCTCAATACCGGTAAAGCGCTCATAATGACCGAGGTCCAAGTCCGTCTCGGTTCCATCTGCCGTCACGTAACACTCGCCATGTTCGTATGGATTGAGTGTCCCTGGGTCGATGTTGATATAGGGATCGAATTTCTGGATGGTAATCCGATACCCCATCGCCTGAAGCAGTTTGCCGAGGGAGGCAGAGATAATACCTTTACCCAAAGACGAGGCAACCCCACCGGTGATAAAGATAAATTTTGTTTTCATTAATGTATAAACATCAATTCGCGATACTTAGGCAGCGTCCATAGCTCGTCATCGACGATGAGTTCGAGTGCGTCAGCGTGGTCACGGATGTCCGCCATGTAAGGAAGGACGGTGTCATGGTACGCCAGTGCCTTTGAGCGCTCATCCGGTTGACGGTTGGCTTTGTGCCGTGCTTCGGTCATGAGTTCCACTGAACCCGAATGATGCTCAATCTGCTTGATGATGCTGTAGTCCATTTCGTTAAGACTTGCCGACTCGTCTTCGCTGAAGACCTGTTTGACCGTCAGCACATTTTTCAGCAACATCGTCTGGTAGCGCTTGGCTGCAGGGAGAACATGATTGACCACCAGATCACCCATCATTCGACTCTCGATTTGCAGCTTCTTGACATAGGTTTCCCATTTGACCTCACAACGGCTGTGAAGTTCGGATTCATTGAGGACGTCTGTGTGCTCGAACATTTGTATAGTGTCTGGGAGTAAGTAGTTATCAATGATTTTCGGCACAGAGGTCTCGCAATCCAAGCCACGTTTAGCAGCTTCTTTCTTCCATTCGTCGCTATAGCCGTTACCGTCAAAACGAATAGCTTTGCATGCAACGATATATTTCTTAATGATGTCAAACAGGACAAGCTCTTTGGCTTCGCCCTGCTCGATGCGCTTATCCACCTCTTCTTTGAAGAGCATGAGTTGCTCCGCCACAGCGGCGTTGAGCGCCAGCATGGCGGCACCGCAGTTAGCGGATGAACCGACCGCACGGAACTCGAAGCGGTTACCCGTGAAGGCGAAAGGCGAGGTACGGTTACGGTCAGTGTTATCCAGCAAAATCTCCGGAATATTCCCCACTCCTAATTTCATCTCTTTCTTGGCATTGATGATGATGGCCTCTTCCGCGGATGCGTGCTCGAGTTTGTCCAGCACCTCGCTGATCTGCTTGCCGAGGAATACAGAGATGATAGCGGGCGGAGCCTCGTTGGCGCCCAGACGATGCTCGTTGGTGGCGCTGACGATAGAGGCTTTGAGCAGCCCGTTATGGCGATGAACAGCCATGAGCACATTCACAAGGAAGGTAATGAACTGGAGGTTCTGGTAGGGGTTTTTACCCGGTGCGAGTAGGTTAACGCCTGTGTTCGTCTCCATGGACCAGTTACAGTGCTTACCGCTTCCGTTTACACCTGCGTACGGTTTCTCATGCAGCAGGACGCGGAAATGGTGCTTCGCAGCAACACGCTCCATGATACTCATTACCAGTAGGTTATGGTCGTTGGAAAGGTTCATCTCTTCATAGATAGGCGCCATCTCAAACTGGTTCGGTGCCACCTCATTATGACGCGTACGCACAGGAATACCTGCGCACAGGGCTTCATATTCTAAATCGCGCATGAACGCGAGCACACGCGCAGGGATGGCACCGAAATAATGGTCCTCGAGCTGTTGGCTCTTGGCGCTGTTATGTCCCATCAGCGTACGACCGGTCAGCATCAAGTCCGGACGGGCGTTATACAATGCTTCGTCCACCAGGAAATACTCCTGCTCCCAGCCGAGGTTCGAATGAACATGCTTAACCTGCTTGTCGAAATAACTGCATACTTCACGTGCGGCGTGGCAAAGTGCCGCCGTCGAACGGATAAGCGGCGTTTTGTAGTCCAGCGCTTCGCCCGTGTACGCCACGAAGACCGTCGGAATACAGAGCGTATCGCCTATGAGGAAGACAGGACTGGAGGGGTCCCACGCCGAGTAACCGCGTGCCTCGAAGGTATTACGAATACCGCCGCTCGGGAACGAGGAAGCATCCGGTTCCTGCTGATAGAGGCTATCGCCGCTGAACTCCTCGATGAGCGTTCCATTCTTGAGCGTGAAGAAAGCGTCATGTTTCTCCGCCGTACCACCTGTGAGCGGCTGGAACCAGTGGGTGAAATGCGTAGCGCCGTGCTCCGTAGCCCACTTACGAATACCGATAGCCACCACATTGGCTATATCGCGATGAATGGTCCGGCCATTGTCTACATCGTCAAACAGCTGGTCCAAGATTTCCTGGGCAATGTACTCTTTCATTTTCTCACGCGTGAAGACGTCCCGCGCGAAATAGTCCTTCACTTTGCCTTCCGGCTCAACGACCTCTACTGGTTTGTGCTTAAAAGCGGCTTTTAACGCTTCAAATCGGATGTTACTCATTTTTGTACCTCTTTTTGATGTTAATTTTTATTTTTAATCGGATTAAATTCCAAAATCCGCCGCAAAGGTACTACATTTTTTTGAATTGTGCAAATAAAATTGCATTTTTATGAAAAATTATTTTTCTCGTGCGCTTGCGTATATCATTTTTTTTTAGTACCTTTGCAGCCGTTTTTCGAAAAAAGAGCATAATGTATAGATATAGAGTATTAGTTTGTCTATTGTTCGTCTGGTTGACAGGCGTGGCGGCGGTGTGCGCAGCAGAACATTACGATGCGCACCTGGTGGGACACGTGCTGGACGAACAAACCGGGGAGCACCTACCCTTCGTAAATGTACAGATAAAAGGCACCACGATAGGTACCGTGACGGACGAGTCCGGACACTATTTCCTCAAAGATTTGCCGCTCGGTCATCAGACGGTTGTATTCTCCTACGTGGGCTATGAGACGCTGGAGCTGCCGGTTGTGATCAAGGAAGAGACCACAGTGGAACTGAAAGCAACCATTCGAGAAGTATCCCAGCGGCTAAATAGCGTTGTGGTGACAGCGAACCGCTATGCCACCAAGCGACAGGAAGTAGCGACGATTGTCAATGTGCTCTCGCCGCAACTATTTGAGAACACGGCCGGCGTATGCGTTGCGGACGCGCTGAATTTCCAACCCGGTCTGCGCGTGGAGAACACGTGCAGTAACTGCGGAAAGGTGGAGCTCCGCATGAACGGGTTGCAAGGCCAATACAGCCAAATACTGATGGACTCCCGTCCTGTATTCTCCTCATTGGCAGCGGTATACGGTCTTGAACAGGTGCCCGCGGCCATGATTGACCGCGTAGAAGTAATCCGTGGCGGCGGTTCGGCGCTATATGGTGCCAACGCGGTTGCCGGCGTGGTGAACATTATTACCAAAGAGCCGGTGCGAAACTTCGTTAACATCGCCAATAACTCCACCTTTACAGAAAACGGCAGCTATGACATCAACACCGACCTGAACGCATCCGTGCTGAGCGAGAACCGCAAGATAGGCGCCTATCTCTTTGCCGCTCATCGCAGTCGCAACCCCTATGACCGCGACCGTGACGGTTTTTCCGACGTGCCGCTGTTACGCAGCACCACCGCCGGAGCACGCGCCTATTTCAAGACCAGCGCGTACAGTAAGATTACCGCAGAATATCACCATACAACGGACTACCGCCGAGGCGGAAACAATATTGAACTGCCACCTCATGAAGCGGATATAGCGGAGCAACTAAGGCATAACATCGACGCGGGTTCGCTCGCCTTCGATTGGTTCTCAGCCGACAACCGCCATTTCATATCCGCATACTCGGCCATACAACATGTGGGACGCGACAGCTATTTCGGCACCGCCAAGGACCTAAATGCATACGGCAAGAGTACGGACCTCACGTCTGCGACCGGTCTTCAGTACCGTTTCTCATATCCCTGCGGCATCATGAAGGGCGACCTGAGCGTAGGCGGGGAGTACACATACAACGGGTTGCACGACCAGATGACGGGCTATAACCGCGACATCAGGCAAAATGTGCACGTGGCCGGCGTGTACGCACAGAACGAATGGCACAACACCCAGTGGAGCGTGCTCGTCGGGGCGCGTCTGGAGAAACATAACCTGCTGAACCGACCCGTATGTACTCCGCGTGCCACGGTCCGTTATACACCTATTGAAGGGCTGATTTTACGCGCCGGGTATAGTAGCGGCTACCGTGCTCCACAGGCGTATGACGAGGACCTGCACGTGGCGGCCGTGGGAGGCAATGTGTCGCTTATCTCGCTGGACCCGAACCTCCGCCCCGAATACTCGCACAGCGCCACTGCGAGCATTGATTTCTACCGCTCGTTCGGCAAATGGGAGACCAACTTCACCGTAGAAGGTTTCTATACCTACCTCAAAGACGTGTTCTTCCTTCGCGAGGATGGCTACGACGCGGCAGGCAACCTCCTGTTAACCCGTACAAACGCCGACGGTGCGTGGGTAGGCGGACTGAACGCAGAGGCGAAAGTCAACTATACCTCGATGTTCACATTCCAACTCGGCTACACCTTCCAGAACAGCCGCTACACCAAGCCGCAGGCCTGGAGTTCCACCGTGGCCCCGCAGACACGTATGCTCCGCACACCGGACCATTATGCCTACGTGCTGGTTGATATAGAGCCTGTGCACGACTTCACCATCTCCATTAACGGCAAAGTGACGGGGTCGATGCTCGTACCACACTTGGCAGGCTATATCGCACAGGATGAGGAAGTGAACACGCCGGCCTTCTGGGATTTCGGCATCCGTTTGGCGTACGATATACATCTATATAAACACTACTGCCTGCAAGTCAGCGCCGGCGTGAAGAATATCCTGGACCAATACCAGCCGGATTTGGACAAAGGTCCGGACCGCGATGCGACCTATATCTACGGCCCTTCTCAACCCCGCTGCTATTTTGCAGGTATCCGATTGAAACTATAGACATGAACAAACCAACAGTCATATTAGCCATCGAGTCGAGTTGCGACGACACATCGTCTGCCGTCATCGTGGACGGTATTTTGCGAAGCAACGTAATCGCATCGCAGAAAGTGCATGAGGAGTACGGCGGCGTAGTACCGGAGTTGGCGAGCCGCGCGCATCAGCAGAATATTCTGCCCGTAGTGGACACAGCCCTCAAGCGTGCCGGCGTAACGAAAGAGGAAATCTCGGCCATCGCCTTTACACGCGGTCCGGGTCTACTTGGATCATTGCTTGTCGGCACGTCGTTTGCCAAAGGACTGGCATTGGCGTTGGACGTGCCGCTCATCGACGTGAACCACTTACAAGGCCATGTATTAGCGCACTTTGTGGAGGACGGTACGGGGTTGAGTCATCCTACGTTCCCGTTCCTGTGTCTGCTCGTGAGCGGCGGAAACAGCCAGATAGTGCTCGTTCGGGCATACAATGATATGGAGATTATCGGCCAGACGATTGATGATGCAGCAGGCGAGGCCTTTGATAAATGCGCCAAAGTGCTCGGTCTGCCCTACCCTGGCGGTCCATGGATAGACAAACTCGCCAAGCAAGGGGACGCCGCCAAATACCCGTTTGCCAAGCCTAATATCCCGAACTACGATTATTCATTCTCCGGCCTCAAGACTTCGTTCCTTTATACGCTGCGAGACATGCTCAAAGAGCACGGAGTAGAGACCATTGACGAATTAGCGGAACGCGTGCCGAACTTACGAGAAGACATGTGTGCATCGCTCCAGGCAACAGTGGTCGATATACTGATGCGCAAACTGAAGAAAGCTGCGAAAGATTTAGGCGTGACACAAGTGGCTGTAGCCGGAGGTGTGAGTGCCAATAGTGCTCTTCGCCAGGCATTTATCGACTACGGCAAACGCTATCATTGGACCGTATTTATCCCGCCCTTCAGTTTCACGACGGACAATGCTGCCATGGTTTGCCAGGCAAGTTATTTCAAATACCTCGACCACGATTTCTGCGCGATAGATGAAGTGCCTTTCGCTAAAACAACGATTTGAGCCTTACAGGGACGTCATCGTGTTCATCGTGACGCTGCTGGTGGCGAACTACGCCTGGAAATGGACGATGCAGGGCGACGACTATGGTTCGCAAGTTACGTGGCTTGGATTGGACGTCACGGCTCCGTTTGAATTCATGGCTTGTCATGTGGCTTCAGCGGTCTTTTGGCTTGTATCTCTGTTCCGCGACACCGTTTTCATGCCTGACGAGCATACTATCCGGTTCGCTTCCGGTTCCGGCACCACGATTGTTTGGGCATGCTCGGGCCTGAAGCAGAGTTTCATATGGTTCTGCCTGATATTAACCGTACTTCCCGTCAATGCCAATGCCCGCCTTTGGCTGCACAAACTATGGTATATTCCTTTGGGATGGGTGGTTTGCTATGCGGTGAATATACTTCGCTTATTCGCGATAGCAATGCTTATCGAGCATCATCCGGAATGGTTCCATATGCTGCACGATTACGTCTTCAAATATCTGTTCTACGCAATTCTTTTCGGGATGTGGGTTATCTTTGTTGAAAAGATAAGACCGCTTTCTTTATCGCACTAACGATTTTCCAGGTTCTAGAAGCCTGCGGCGTATCACCCGTCAGCAAGTCCGGTACTGCATTTCCGGTCTCCTGCTCGGGATAGACCACCATATAGTTATGGTCAGCAAAGAAACGGCCGAGCATATCCGGCACTTGGTCGAAAAGCGGGTTGTAGGAAGGCGTGGATGGACGTGCATTAACCATGACAATCATGTCATCCTGGCGCATCTGTTTCGCCATCATAAGGACATCTTCCCAGTCCTCCATCTCGCGGTAAGATGCCCTGAGGAACTTGCCTTTGCGGCGGCAGAAAGCCTGCAAGGCCTTTTGTGTGTCCTCATTGGTAAAAAACACCACTTTTGCTCCTATCTGGCTGCTCAAACGCCGCACGAGACCGAAGCAGGAGATGAAATCGTGCTCTTTCTCGGCATAACGCGGCACCGCCACGAGAATGCGGGAGATAGTATTGAGCGGTTGCACCGGATGGTAGATAATAGTAGCCTTGCGTTGGCTGTTAATCAACTTGGCAGCCTCCGTCCAGTCGCTCTCACTGGCGTATTCCGGTTGCGGTAATTCGCTGAGTTCACTCAATTCCTGCAACTCGTAGAGCCGATTCTCCATTACGGACATCACGAGCCAACTATCGTCATCCTTGTCAATCTCAAGACGCGCCTCCTCCTGCAACGCCAACTGTTTGGCAGCATATTCCGTGACGAACGAAGCGGTGGTGCACAGCACAAGAATCATGAGCACGGCGGCATTGAGAATCTCCGGGCTGAAGAAACCTGCTTCGTAGCCGATAGTGACTATGGCCAGCGTACCGGCCGCCGTGGCGTGAGTGAGGCCAAACATCAGTCGGCGTTCCTCTGCCTGCAAGCTGAAACTCTTTTGCGCCAGCCATGATGCCAGCCATTTACCTGCAAGTTTGGTGCTAATCATGACGATAGCCAGCAGTATAGTAGTCCAACCGCTCCAAAGGAGCGACACGTCAATCATCATACCTACGCCCAAGAGGAACAGCGGCACAAAGAGATTATTGCCCACAAAGTTGATGCGTTGCATCACAGGACTTAAATTAGGCACCAGTCTATTCATCGCCACGCCGCAGATGAAAGCGCCGAGGATGCCTTCCAGTCCGGCCCATTCCGCCAAAAGCGCCGATACAATCATCATCGTCATCACGATAAGGAAACCGTTTGTCGGGTCCGACCATTTCTTGAAGAAACGCTGCGCGAGCCAAGGAAAGACCAGAATAATAAGCAGTAAAGTCAAAGCTATCCGGCCGAGTAGTTGCCATGTGCCCAGGCTATCAGCCAAAGCGGCGTTACTCTTCAGTATAGCTAACACCAGAAGCGAAAGCGTGATAGTGAGCATTGTACCGCCAATGGCTATATTGACAGAGGCATTCTTCTGCACGCCATAACGGCTGACAATTGGATACGTCATGAGTGTATGGCTGCCGTACATGGCACCCAGCAGGGCACTCGTTACACCATTAAAGCCCATCAGCAAACTGGTTACCACGCCTAAGACAAACGGCAGGATAAACGAATAAAAACCGAAGATAACCGCCTTTGTGCGCTGCTGACGGAAATCATTGATATCAACTTCTATTCCTGCCTGCAGCATGATATATAGCATCCCCACTTTGCCGAGCGTCTGAATAGCCGTACTCTCGTCCAGCAATTCGAAGCCATATGGCCCTGCCAGCACTCCCACAAGAATGAAACCCACGATGCTGGGAATGCGAATCTTACGGCATACCATCGGCACGACAAGGATAGTAGCCAACACTATAGCAATAATAGCAAGGGCGTTCGATATCATATGAATTGACCAGTTATGCTTTTCTTATTCTTGCGTATATCATCAATCGTGCCTTCCGCCACGATGGTTCCTCCGCCCCGTCCGCCTTCCGGCCCCAAGTCAATAATCCAATCGCATGCACGAATGACATCCGTATTATGCTCTATGATGAGCACAGTATTGCCTTTATCCACGAGTTTACGCAACACGCCTAACAGAACCCGTATATCCTCAAAGTGCAACCCAGTTGTCGGTTCATCCAGGATGTACAATGTTTTGCCGGTACTCGGTCTTGACAGTTCAGTAGCCAGTTTGATACGCTGACTCTCGCCTCCGGAGAGACTCGTGGAGGCCTGTCCGAGTTTGATATATCCCAGGCCAACGTCCTGGATAGTTTTGATTTTACGCAGAATCTTTGGTTGCGGTTCAAAGAACTCCACCGCCTGATTGACCGTCATATCCAGCACATCGGCGATTGTCTTTCCTTTCCAGCGTACCTCAAGCGTCTCACGGTTGTAACGCTGACATCCGCACGCTTCGCAAGGCACATATACATCCGGCATAAAGTGCATCTGAATGGTCTTGTAGCCATTGCCCATACACTCTTCGCAGCGCCCGCCTTTCATATTAAAACTGAAGCGGCCGGTCTTCCATCCGCGAATCTTCGATTCAGGCAACTGCGCAAACAGCTCCCGAATATCGTTGAACACATTGGTGTATGTTGCTGGATTAGACCGTGGCGTACGTCCGATGGGAGACTGGTCCACATTAATCACCTTGTCAATAAACTCCACTCCTTCCACCGACTTGTACGGCAGCGGCTGCTGCTTACTGCGGTAGAATTTCTGGCTAAGGATGGGATATAGCGTCTGGTTGATGAGCGAACTCTTACCGCTACCACTGACACCCGTAACGCATACCATCTTGCCCAAAGGAATATTTACCGTCACGTTTTTAAGGTTATTCCCCGTGCAACCGGAGAGGGTAATTTGGGGACTCTCTTTCGATATCTTGATATCTCGATGTGCCGATATATCGACTTCGCGCTCCCCTTTTAGGTACTGCGCGGTCAGCGTATCCATTTTCAGCAAATCATCCGGTGTGCCGGAGAAGAGAACTTTACCACCCAGACGGCCGGCTTTCGGCCCGATGTCAACAATCCAGTCTGCCTCACGCATCATCTGCTCGTCATGCTCCACAACGATGACAGAATTGCCCATGTCGCGCAATTCTTTGAGGCTGTTGATGAGACGCTGGTTATCGCGCTGATGCAAACCGATAGACGGTTCATCGAGGATATACAGCACATTCACCAAGCGGCTGCCGATTTGCGTAGCCAGGCGTATCCGCTGGCTCTCACCACCCGACAGGCTCTCGCTACTGCGGTTCAGGCTCAGATAACTCAACCCGACAGATTGCATAAAGCGCAGACGGGCACAAATCTCCTTGAGTATCGGTTCTGCAATCGCGTTTTGCTTGGGTGTCAGTTGTGGACCTATGCCAGACAGCGTATCCAACAGCAAATCGATATCCATCTCCGACAAATCGGAAATAGTGTATTTGCCGAGACGATAACTAAGAGACTCCTTGCTCAAGCGCTTTCCATGGCACTCCGGACATTCCACCCACACCTCTTTCTCCTCTTCCTCTTCTTCGGTTTCTGCCGTCATCTGCACCAATTGTTCCCACCAGTTATCCTGCCGGATTGCGTCATCTACCTCTTCGCTATCTGTCCGCGTTTCTCCACTCTTGATTTTCCCAAGCCCTTTGCAGCACGGGCACCAGCCGGACGGACTGTTGAACGAGAAGGTATGCGGCGCCGGTTCGGCATAACTGAGACCCGTATCCGGACACATAAGATTTCTCGACAGAAATCTGATTGGAGATTGAAGATTGGAGATTGCAGATTGGTCAGCGTCAGCAATCATCAACAGTCCGTTGCCTTGCGTCATAGCCCGATCCACCGACTGGCGCAGACGCCGCTTGTCTTCATCCTCGGCTTTGGGTTTCAGACGATCCACCACCACTTCAATATTATGCGTTTTATAACGGTCGAGTTTCATGCCCGGCACAATTTCCTGCACCTCGCCATCCACACGGACATATACAAAACCTTTCTTACGCACCGTTTCGAACAACTCCTTATAATGCCCCTTTCGCCCGCTTACCATGGGCGCCAAAAGCAAAATCTTCTTTCCTTCGTATTCACGGATAATCAAATCAATAATTTGTTCGTCGGTAAACTTGATCATCGGTTTGCCGGACAAATATGAATACGGAACGGCCGCACGCGCGTAAAGCAAGCGGAGGAAATCATACACCTCCGTCACGGTGCCAACCGTTGAACGCGGGTTCTTGCTGGTGGTCTTCTGGTCAATGGAAATAACAGGACTAAGGCCGGTTATCTTGTCCACGTCGGGCCGCTGCATCTGGCCGATGAAACCTCGTGCATAGGACGAGAACGTCTCCATATATCGGCGTTGCCCTTCGGCAAAAATAGTATCAAACGCCAAGGAGGATTTCCCCGAGCCGCTCAGACCCGTAATCACCGTCAAGCGCTTGCGAGGGATGGACACACTGATATTCTTCAGGTTGTGCACCCTTGCGCCAATTACTTCTATGTTTCCTTCGCTTTTGAGCATAAATCGGGCACAAAGGTAGTACAAAAAAATGAAATATGCAAATTTATTTGCAGATATGAAAATATTTCCGTAACTTTGCACACGAAAATAAAAAATTCAAGTTATGAAACGTCTGTATTTTATCTTGTTTGCTGTCGGTATGGCAGCGATGGTATCAGCCGAAACAGTTAGTTACACCGCTGACGACGAGTCTATTTTCCCAAATCCGGAACGCGGGTTTATCACGATGTTTACGGGCCACTTGAAGAACAGCTCGCCCTACGGAGTGAAAGGTAACGAAAGTGCAATTACATCCCATGCCAACAAGGACAAGGGTTCGCTTATTCTGGTTCACTATTATCTGGATAACTTCAAAACGACCAACACTATTCCTGACAAAGTGCTCAACGCGTTCGATGAGGATATGCAGGTACTGCGTAATTATGGTATGAAGGCTATCATCCGTTTCTCGTATGTAGATGGCACCAGCGGTGAGACGGCCTATGATGCCGCATGGACGTACGTGCAGCAGCATATTAGCCAATACAAGAGCCACTGGCAGGCGAACGCGGATGTGATTTTCTGCTTCCAGGCCGGTATCGTAGGCGCATGGGGAGAGTGGTATTACACCCAAAACTACGGAAACAAAGTGGACTACATGAACAGTGCACGCCGTAAAGTGGTAGATTCACTTCTGGCCGCTGTGCCTGCAGACCGCTGCATCCAGTTGCGTACGCCGAAGTTCAAAACGACCTATTTAAACAGCACAGCGCCATTAACCGCAGCCGAAGCATGGCAAAACACACCGAAAGCACGTCTGGGCCAACACAATGATGCATTCCTGTACGATTACGACAATATGGGTACGTACCAAGATACCGCGACCGAGAAACCATGGTTAGCCCAAGAGACGCTGTTTGTGCCGATAGGCGGCGAGACGGATATCACCGACGTGAATCTGGCGAAGAAATGGGCGACATACGAGAAGACGACCGCAGAAATGAGCCGCCTGCATTGGACGTTCATCCAAAGCGGCTATGCGACACAAACCACAAACTACTGGCGGAGCAACGGTACATTTGATGAACTCAACCGCCGTATGGGCTATCGTTTCCAGATGGTGAACGCTGCTTTTAGCGATGCTGTTGCACCGGGAAAGAAGATGGCCATTACCCTGCAAATTCGCAATGCGGGCTATGCGCCTTTGTACAACGCTCGACCGGTATATATCGTACTGAAAGGCAATAACAAGGAGTACAAGATTAAACTGGCTGCAGACCCGCGTACATGGCTGCCGAATGGCGTAGTATCCACGGTAAGCGAGTTAATAACCATTCCGGCAGATGCGCCAGAAGGAACGTACAGCCTCTACCTTTGGATGCCTGATTTCTACGCTTCTTTGGCAGACAAACCTGCATATGCCGTACGGTTTGCCAATACAAATATATGGGAGTCTACTACCGGCATGAACAATCTCAATGCTACCGTCACTGTGGACAAGAATGCTCCGCAGGACATCACATCGGTAGAGGAAGATAAACAAACAGACGGCCAATTATTTGATCTTCTTGGCCGTCCGGTAGATGCTTCGTATCATGGCGTGGCAGTAGCTCGCCATCGGAAAGTATTGAAGGTACGATAAACTACAGCCGTTTGCCGTCAGCGGAACAAATCACACCATTCCGCTCGATGACCAACTGACCATCACGCAGGTACTTATGTGCCTGCGTTTTTGTTGGAACAGCTTCCAGTCCTTGCTCCTCGTTATAGAAATTGCGCATGTAATACGGTGCGCACACATCGGCGGGCGTCTTTCCTCCGGTGGCTGCGCCTGTCTT
>ONGK01000030.1 GCA_900317345.1 uncultured Bacteroidales bacterium
TCATCTGGACGAAGTGGAGCGCGTGTATAATGCGTTGGCGATTGTCTATTTCTCGCTCGGCGAATATGACAAGATGGAGAAGTGCTTTGAGAAAGCGATTGCACAAGCTGCGGACTCAGCGTTTATTGTCAATGTGGTTCGCCGTAATTATGCTGACCTGTTAGGCGAAATAGGACAAACCGACCGCGCAATAAAGATGCTGGAAGATCTGACGGAAGAATACCGCCAAGCGGACAGTTGGTTGCAGGTGGAGAGCCTCTATTCGCTCTCGCGCTTGTGGCTGAACAAAGGTGACAAACAGCGTGCGGAGCGTTATATGCGCGAGGTGGAGGAGTTGTTCGCCAAATACAAAGAGAGCGCGGAGTTTGACCCGGCAGCCGAAGCGGCTTTTCTTGCGCACAGACAAGTGCTGGAATATGCCCAGAAGGGTTCGTACCATTGTTTCCCGTTGGTACAATACAATAACCATTGGTCGGAGGCGGACTACGTGCGTTACCGCGTAGCGGAAGCCAAAGAGCGTTCTATCCGTGACTTGCGTGAACGTAATCTGTACCTGACCATCAGCCGCCAACGGCAGATGATTGTGGAAGCCAACCAACAACTGCTTGCGCGTCTCATGGCATTGAACGAGGAAACCGCCAATGCCCTCATCGATTGGCCAAGCATTTACCAAACCATTGATTTGGTTTATGATGGCTTCTACACCCGTCTTAGGGACAAATACAAAGATGTGTTGAACGAGAAGGAACTGCAACTCTGCTGTTTGCTCAAAGCGGATTTCTCCACCAAGGAGATCAACATGCTCACTCGTCAAAGTCTCCAAACCATCTACCAACGTAAGACCCAAGTCCGTCAGAAACTCTCTCTCGCCGAAGCCGAGGACATCACAACGGCTATCGTATAACAAGGTACAATAATTCGTCTTAGCCACGAGGGCACGATTCCTGCGAGATTAGCAAATAATGTTTTGATTTTGCAATGATATATGCGTAAGTTTTTTGCGTTTCCGTCTAAATTGGAATATTTATTTGCCTATGTCAAAAAAAAAGTTGTAACTTGAAATGGTCGATAAAAAAATCACCGCAGCGTTTAATTGCTGCGGTGTTACTTTAACAGGGAACATTGCGTTCGCCTTTTGCTGTTACTGCGCATGTAAGTCTTCCGTTAAGCTTTGACATGTTGTTCCGCCAATTTAATGGACGCAAATTAGACAAGTTGTCGGAGCCTCCGTGAGATACAGGAGTAATGTGGTCTATTTCCCATCCATACTCACTTTGACGATTTCCATATGCTCTGAAACTCATCCATGCATCACATTGGTCTTTTCTCCAATAAGTTGGATCATTTCCTGGAACAACTTTACCTTTTTGCCATACAGCAAGAATTTCGTCATTTGTAAAATTTGCCATAGATATTCAAATTTTAATTAATAGATCATTATTTTCTGATAACTCAGCCTACTACCCGTTTCTTTAACCAAGTGTAGTAGGTCCTTGGGTTGGTGCAATTACTTTTTCTCAATTACTGTTGTTTTGGGATGACTTTTCGCGTAAGTCATGGTAACATACTTACCTGTAATTGCACTTCTTGCATGTCCTGAATTCTTTGCCATATTTAACACCTCCTTTCGTGGCACTTAATTTGTTAGACTAATACCTTCTTTTCTACAGGTTCGGGTTCTATCCTGGTCGACTGACATTGTATATAGTACAAAAACCATGCCGTACAAAAAGAAACTGCCATTTTGGCATATTTAAAATAGCAAATCAAACGGAAAGTGGCTAAAAATTAAAATAAAATTCAAATTTTTGAAAATTTATTTGCAAATGTAATTTTTTTTTTGTATCTTTGCAGCCGATTTTAGTAAAATTAATGCCAACATTAAAAGTTTAATTCCATGCTTGAAGAATTAAGTGCAAAAAATCTTCTATCATTCCGTGATGAAATGTGCCTGAGTTTTGAGGCGACGAACGATATGATGGGAGAAGATCAATTAGTAGCAACCATGCCTGATGGCAAGCGACTGCTGCGACTTGGTATGATCTATGGCGCTAATGCGTCTGGAAAGTCAAATGTGTTATTTATTCTGAATAGTCTCAAGAGATATTGGGGGCTTGTTCCGAAAGATGTAGATGAAACTACAGGTTGGATGCCGTTCCGTTTTGACACGGAAACACCAAATCAACCCACTGAGTTGACGCTTCGTTTTTACGCGAAAGGCACGCGTTATTGGTATATTCTCCGACTAACAGAACATCAAGTACTTGAAGAGAAATTATCGTACTACTCTTCCAATCGTCCAACAATGCTCTTTCATCGCATTATGGAGAATGGTCGACTTCAGCTGAATGTAAATCCTGCTGTGAACAAGTTAAACGATGTAGAGTTGCAACAATTGCAAATCAATTGCTTTGACAATATGTCGTTCTTTGCTGCACGAGGAAAGGTGAATGTTCAACTATCCTATATAGATGAAGCCCGTGAATGGATGCGTATGCAAGTTCTTGAGACGGTTGATCCGGATTTGCATATGTTCGATTATGCAAAATCAAAAATCGAAACGAATCCGGAGTTGGTCCCCTATTTGTTGGAAAAATTAAGTTCGTCTGATTTTAATATTACAGGTTTGCAAACGGAACGTCAAGCATCTGATATCCCTGTTGAAATGATCAAAATGATTAATGAAGCTTCTGATATATCTGATGATATGAAACGCAACCTGCTCACAGATCTACAGGCGAAATTTGAACATACGGTTTATAATAGTCGTGGAGAAGAGAAATATATATTAGAGGATGGATGGGAGTCGCGAGGAACAAGAAGAATGATCGGTGTGGAATCAGTTATTTTCCGAGCTAACAAAAAAGGAGCACTGCTTCCGATTGATGAGATTGAGTCGTCATTGCATCCGGCATTAATAGAACGAGTATTATATGACTTCCTTAAAACGGGAGGAGAAAGCCAGTTGTTGGTCACAACCCATTATGATTATCTTTTGGATTTAGTTAATGATTTAATTCGTAAAGACTGTGTTTGGTTTACCGAGAAAGGTAAGGACGGCGCGTCGACGTTATATTCGTTGGCAGAGTTTGCAGGTCTAAATAAGTTGCGTTCGCTTCAACGGGCATATCGTGGAGGGCGATTTGGTGCAACCCCTAATATTTAATTATATGGCACGGAAGAAAGAAACTCGAAAACTGCGAGAACCGTTACCAACAGTAATTGGGGCGGGTATAACAGAGAAATGGTATTTTCGCCATTTGAAGAATCTTGCGCATTTAAGACTTGAGGTAAAACCGAAATATTTTGGGTCAGATACGGCATATGATATGCAAAAATTAGTTGAAGGCGTTTTAGCTATGGGAGGAAAAGCCATTTGCGTGTTTGACATGGATACAACCCAATGGGATGAAGTTGAAAAGGAACGTAAGACCCGGTTTATAGAAGAGTATTGCAAGAATCAGGATGTCATATTATGTGATAGCATGCCTAGCATAGAATATTGGTTCTTGCTCCATTTTGAAAAAACGAACCGCTATTTCAAATCTTCTGATCGAGTAATGGATGTTTTAAAACAGTATATGCCTTATGAAAAAACGGAGAAGTTTTTGTCCCAACCACAGTGGGTGGCTCATTTGATAAATGAGAATCGTGGTAAATACGCAATGAAGAATGCAGAGGAACTGGGCGAATTAGGAGAATCCTATACAAAAATTCCCAAGGCTATACAATTCTTGATAGAGAAGCAAAAAAATGCGTAATTGTTATATATTGATTCAAGGAACATATGACTGGGAAACGTTTTAAAATATTATGTATCGACGGGGGAGGAATAAAAGGTATTTTTTCTGCTTCAGTATTGGCAAAATATGAGGAAATATATGGTGTTAAAATGACAGATTATTTTGATCTAATAGCAGGGACTTCGACAGGTGGTATAATTGCTTTAGGAGCCTCTTTGGGAATTCCTATGAGTGATATCGTAAAATTCTACGAAGAAAAAGGACCTGCTATTTTTTCGTGTTTGGATCTTCCCAAAACTAAGTTAGGAAAAAGTTTAAGAGAACTAAGGATGGGTATAAGGCAAGCATTGATAAAGAGCAAGTATGATAGTAAAAATTTAGAAAGTGCATTGCGAGAGGTTTTTGGAGATGCTGTATTAAAAGATAGTAATAATTTGTTATGTATTCCGTCTTATAAAATTACAACTGCGCGTAATAGGATTTTTAAAAAAGATTATGGTCCATATCATACTGATAATAAATTAAGTTATGTAGATGTCGCTCTTGCAACAGCTGCTGCCCCGACATATTTCCCTATTAAAGAGATCGAAAATGAGCAATATATAGACGGTGGGTTGTGGGCATTGAATCCAACCATAGTAGCTTTGACAGAATTTGCAAGAAATTTCTATAATAAAATAGCTCCATATGATTACGATTCAGTTTCTATTCTATCCATTAGCAGTTGCGAAAAAAGTATTCAAGACTATGCACGCATGAAGGAGCGTTCATTTTATAGCTGGAAAGATACGTTATTTGATATATATACAAATGGACAGAATCAAAGTGCTAATTTCTTCGTAGAACAAATTAGACCATTTCTTTCTTTCAATGTCGAAATAATTCGCGTTGCAAATGAACCTTTGTCCCCTAATCTTTCCCCGTATATTGAAATGGATAGTGCTTCTAAAGACTCCATGAATTTGATGAAAGGTTTAGGTAGTGATACTGCTATTATGCAGAAAGATTGTGTGGCAAAATTTTTTGAAACAAAGAAAACTTTTAATTTTTAGAATTATGGCAAATAATCATGACCAGTTTATTGAGTTTGATAAAGCGATTTCTTTGTCAGAGACAAGAAAAAAGCAATTGATAGATCAACGTAAGTTGTTACGTGACAAAATTAGTAGTTATTTTTCCGATAATTACAGCGATGAGATTCAGCCCGAATTTAGAATGCAAGGTTCGTTTGCAATGAATACCTTACTTAATCCTATACGCGATGATGATGGTTTAGTTGTGTATGATTTAGATGATGGAGTATATTTCGTGGGGGATGTAAATGAACGCTTGTCCGTATCTACATATCATAATAGGATAGTATCTGCCGTTGATGGTCATACACAGACACCTCCAAAGAACAAATCAACATGTGTGAGAGTGATTTACGCTGATGGACACCATATAGATTTACCAATTTATTTTCAAGAACCAAATAAAAGTCCGCAATTGGCTCATTTGACTAAGGGCTGGATGACATCATGTCCTAAAGAATTATACGAATGGTTTAATAATCAATCAACTCACCCACAATTGAGAAGAATAGTAAAATATTTAAAAGCATGGGCGGACTACGTGGAATCAGAGAACCAGAGAATTAAAATGCCTTGTGGGTGCATATTGACTATCCTCGCAGTATATCATTTTTTACCTAATGATAGAGATGATATAGCATTCAAAGATGTTGTGTCCAAGATGTATGATTCCTTGCAACAATTATTTTATTGCCGCCGACCTGTAGAACCGTACGAAAATTTGTTTGAAGAGTATTCTGATACACGACGAGATGCTTTCTTGGATAAATTAAAAAGTCTGAAAGACGATGCTGTACGGGCAATTAATTCTAAAAATCCTCATGACGCCTGCTTGAAATGGCAATTGCACTTTGGCGAACGTTTTTGCTGCTCTTCTGCTCTTGATAAAGATGAGGATGCTCTTGAACAATCTTCTGCAGGACCAAAATTGAATACAAGTCGTTATGCGTGACGTAACAGACATATTGCAAGAATGTTTCATAAATTTACAACTAACAGAGGATGTCACCAAGGTAAACGTAAAGGAAGTTTTGACTAGTCCTCTGGACGCAGCAAAGTATATTGAATGTTGGGAGGTTAAACCGTTGATATCGGTTTCTGGAATGGCGAAGCGCATTACATTGTATATGTGCTTCGATTCTTCTTTCCCATATTCTTGGCCAGATATATATTTCATAGACAAACAATATGATTATTTAGCTCATATCGGGTATAATGACCGGAAATTATGTTTGTTTCCAGATGAAACAATGACCAATCCACAAGACCCGGAAGAGATGATAGATGATTCTCTAAAAATTGCACGTCAATTGTTGAGAGAAAATATTGAAGGTGAATTAAATGATGATTTTAAGCACGAAATATTAAGTTATTGGAGATATACCTATGAAAAAGAATCGAGCATTAGATCGGGATATGTACTTAGTCGTTCGAATCTTTCTGCAAGTGTCCCATTGAAGGCTTGCCTCGTCAACAACGATCTATTTGTTTTTGATGATACTGACATAGTTGCTAATCGTATACTGAAAAGTTCCTGCGGAGGGTTAGAAAGAATAACATATGATGTTCTGTTTGTGCCTGAATATATAATACCAGATAAACCGCCATATCATATCACCCCTGCTAAATTAGAAAAGAGTGCATCAAGTTCTATCGATGATGTTAAAAGATTCATTGCAAAACATAGAAACACGAATTCATATCTTTTGTTCCCAATTCCAAATACTACTTCATTTGGGGCAGTGCGTATACCTCCAACTCCTACTGTATTAAGCGGATTTAGACCGGGTAAGATTTCTCCCTTACAATATTTGTTTACCATGAATAAATCAGAATGCTTGCCCCGTTATACAATACACCCGTATGATATTGAGCGTATTAGCGAAAGAACTTCGTGGCGGGTTTTAGAAAAACGAAATTATTGGGTTGGTGGACTTGGAAGCATTGGCTCTAATTTAGTGTATTATTTAAATAGTGAACAAAATGTGTCATTCGTATTAGCGGATGAAGAATCTTTGACTATCGATAATATAGGTCGACATATGCTTGGGTTTTCTAGTATAGGAGAGTCGAAAGCAATCGAATTAAAAAACTATATATGTGCTATTCGTCCAGAAAGAGAAGTTTTTGCTTTTCAAGACTCTATTGAGCATATTCTCTTCTCTAAACAGATGGCATCCAATACTCCTGATGCATTATTTTTATGTACTGGTAATACGAATGCTGAGCGATATATCTTGGAGAAGTTAAAAGATACTATTCCTGGATACCCGATTTTTGTTCTTTGGTTAGAGCCGTATGCCATTGCTGGACACATGGTATATATAAACCCCAAAGATGGTATTTCTTCGGATTTTTTGGATGGTTTATATCCATATAATCTAATTGCGGAATCTGAATATAATTCGGCTGATAATACATTTACAAAACAAGAATCAGGATGTGCAAATTCATATACAAATTATGGCGGCTCGGATGTAGTATTATTTCTGTCCGCCATGTACCCGATTATACAAAAATTATTACAAGAACCAATAAAATCAACATGTTATAGATGGGTGGGAAATATAGATATAGCAAAAGAAAAGGGAATCCTTCTCTCCACGCAAGATCCACTAAGAAAATGCGAACTCCAATCATTCCATATGTAGAAATTACACAGGAGGTGTTGGAGGCTCTGGATGAACATAAGCAGATTGAAGGTCCGGAAATGGCAGGAGTGCTTGTGGGGGTGGTGTTAGGAAATAATCGGTATAGGATTAAGAAAGTCTCACCTTCAATAACCATTGAAGGGGCTACACGAACTGGTTGTGAGCGTGATGCCCAATTAGCAAATAATTTTGTTCAAGAGCAATATGAGCAATCTGGACATACCTGTATATATATGGGAGAATGGCATACGCACCCTGAGGTAGATCCAACACCATCCGGGATAGACATTTCTTCTATAATAAAGATTGCATATCTCCCAGATTGCACTTTGCCATTTGTCATTTTGTGCATAGTGGGACTGGAGAAGAATTATTGGGGGTGTGTTATAAATAACAAAATCAAGAGACTGGACATTCATGTACTCTGAAATACTTATATTTCTATAAGGTTTTCGCTATCGCTCAGGTCTTTGTTTGTTGATTTTTCTTTCCCCCTTTTAATAAGGTCTTCGCTCCGTAAAAGGTAATGATTAAAAACGGTCAAATTTTCATCCTCCGCGGGGAGAAGGTTTATACAATAGATGGACGATTAGCCCGTTAGTTGGGGTATTCATGTATTAGCATGTACCAATTTTGCCTAAAATTCAAGCATTTTTGGTACATGCTTATGCATGTTCAGCCTGTGTCTTTTTTGTAAAAATTTTACACACTCTTCAAAAAAAAGACGCAACCCTCATCCTCCGCAGGGAGAAGGTTTATACAATAGAAGGACGGATATTAGTCCGTTAGTTGGGGTATTCATGTATTACCATGTACCAATTTTGCCTAAAATTCAAGCATTTTTGGTACATGCTATACCTATGCAGCAGTCTCTCTTGTGCGCGTAAAGGTCAATCCGTCAAAACATCTGCTGTGAGCATGGTTCTCAATCGCTGGCGCACCAACCATCGTATCGTCAAGATCAACGAAACAACTTGGAGAAAGCTGTAACAAGAAAAGAGGCGAGCACAACTGCTCGTCTCTTTCACTTTTCACTACATTCACACATTTTTATGTGTTGTTTGCTTTCATAATAGACTTTTTTGTACGATTTATACTCAGATATTTGCTCATATCAGAAAAATGTAGTACTTTTGCAAACGTATTCTGTTGAACACAACCCCTATATGTATGGAACCGACCAAATTTGACCGCGCAATAAAAATCGTCGCTTTGCTGATAGTCGTCATGGCTGTTATTCACGTATTATGGCTGATCTATCAAGGGACCCGAGGGAGCAGATTGATTTTCAGCGGCATGCAGTATGTAACCTTGTTGCTCATCATAGTGCCCAGTCTGCTCAAAAAGCGTTTGAATATCGAGATGCCGTGGATACTATTCACCATCATCGTAGTCTTCTGCTTTTCGGGTCTCATCCTGGGGGACGCTCTGAACATGTACCAGAAGTTGCCCTGGTGGGACGATCTCCTGCACATCGAGTCAGGTGTTCTGTTAGTGGCGATAGGGTTGTGGCTTCTTCGCGTCGCCACGGCCGAGAACGACAAGCCCGTCCGATTCAACAAATGGGTTTTGGCGATCTATCTGGTCATGTTCTCCCTCGGTTTTGCTACATTCTGGGAGGTGATCGAGTTCTCGTTAGACGACCTGTTTGGCTTCAATACGCAGCAGTTTATGGCTACGACTACGGGTTCGATTGTCGTGAAAACGGACGTGCCGTTATGTGGGCACGCTGCGCTGTGCGACACGATGATGGATCTCAGCTACACGCTGATCGGTGCAGTGCCTGCAGCTATCTACTGTCTCATTAGGCACGATAAGATCATGGCGAGGTATGAGAAAATGAAGGAAGGGGCACGCAAATAGCGTCTTTTATTTTATATATTCGTTCGCGCACGTGCGTGCCTTAAAAATAAATGCAAAAAAAAGCGACTCACATCGCTGTGAGCCGCCGAAGAAATCTACTATTGTGTATGGCGTAAAATAAGCCATAAAATGACTTTATAGCATTAAAAACTTGCGTAATTGCAAAAAAAGTTGTACCTTTGCAGGCAAATAAATAGATGCGAAAATGAACAAATGTGAGAATGACAATATGGAACTGCGGATTCGCGAGGTGGCACAACAGCTCTTTTTTGAGCAAGGCTATGCCGCTACATCGACCACGCAGATAGCCAAAGAGGTTGGTCGCACGCAGGCACTCGTACATTATTATTACCGCACGAAAGAGAACCTGTTTCGGCAGATTTTCTTGGAGCAAGTCTTGGCGGCTTTGAGTGTCATCGGACGCTCTCTGGCGAACGAAGAATCGTTTGACCGCTTTATCGAGCAAGCGATTTCTATGTATTTTGATGCGCTGTCAAGCAATCCGCGTTTGCCGTACTTTGTGTTGGAAGAGTTGGTCAACAACCCCGAGCGCCGCAAATACATGCGGGAGAAATTCGTCAAGAATCCTACTTATGCGATGCTCTACATGCAGTTTGACGCGCGCCTCAAACAGGAACAGCAAGCCGGACATATTACCAAAATCGACCCCTTTGATCTGATGATCACTATCGCTTCGCTGACGGTCTTCACGTTCGTCTCGTTGCCGATGTTTCAGGACCTGCTCTCGCAAACCGACGACCAAGTGCGAGAGTACGTTGCCCACCGCAAAGCGGAAATCATCCGCATGGTCAAAAAGATTCTCAAACCATAGAAACAATCTCTCAAATATGCAAAAGTGGTATATATTCGAGCGATTTGTGTTTGCATATCTGCAAAAAATGTTGTAACTTTGCAGCGAATTTCAGATAAGAAAGAAAATATGAGTAAGTTTTTAACCCTTATGCTCGCGGCACTTACGTTCGCTGCTTGCACAAATTCAAATGAGAAAATGAATACATGCGCAAATGACACCTGGGACAAAGTCTTCCCGCTTAGTGAGAAAGTAAACCACCAAAAGGTGAGTTTCCAAAACCAATACGGCTTTACGTTAGTGGCTGATCTATACACGCCGAAGGCAAATGACAAATCTCAAATGTCAAATCACAAATACGCGGCTATCGCCGTGTCCGGTCCTTTCGGCGCAACCAAAGAGCAGAGTTCGGGTTTGTATGCGATGAAGATGGCGGAGCGCGGTTTTGTTGCGCTGGCTTTTGATCCTTCTTTCACAGGCGAGAGTTCAGGTGAACCGCGTCGTACGGCGTCGCCGGATATCAATACGGAGGACTTCATGGCAGCAGTGGATTATCTTAGCAAACTGCCCGAAGTGGACGCTGATAGAATAGGTATCATCGGAATATGCGGGTGGGGTGGTATTGCCCTCAATGCGGCTGCGGCGGATACGCGTATCAAAGCGACGGTGGCTTCGACGATGTACGACATGACGCGTGTGTCGGGTAACGACTACAACGATGCTTTCGATGATGAGCAGTGGCGTCATAGGAATCGCGAGAACCTCTCCCAACAGCGTCTTGCTGACCCGCAAGCCATGGCCGGAGGTGTGTTAGACACCGTTCCTCCGCAAGCTCCTCGTTTTGTTCATGACTACTACGATTACTATAAGACCCCGCGCGGCTACCATGCCCGCAGCGGAAACTCAAATGACGGTTGGCGTGTCATCGGCACGCAGGCTTATGCCAACAGCCGTTTCCTGTATTACATCAACGAGATCCGTTCTGCTGTTCTGATCATGCACGGCGCGGACGCCCACAGCCGTTATTTCGGCGAAGCAGCGTACCATTACATGGTGGATGGCAAGGCGGACGGCTACAAGACCGTAGTTGCTCCGAATCCGTGTCCCGAGAACAAAGAGCTCCTTATCATTCCGGATGCGTCCCATTGCGACCTCTATGACGGCGGCTATACCGAACCGGCAGGAAAAGGCGAACCCAAGAACCTCATTCCATGGGACAAGTTAACAGAGTTCTTCAACAAGAATCTAAAATAAATAGCAGATATGAAAGTCGTTGTTATCTCTACCTCCCTCCGGGCGGGATCGAACAGCCACGCGCTGGCAGAGCAGTTTGCGGAAGGCGCAAAGAGTGCCGGACATGACGTGGAGTTGATCTCGCTTCGCGGCAAAGAGATTAAGTTCTGTATCGGTTGTCTCAAGTGTCAGGAGACAGGCGCGTGTGTCTTCAAGACGACGTGCCTGCGATCATGGAGAGCGTGCTCAACGCCGATGTGGTCTGCTGGGCAACGCCGATTTATTACTACGAGATGTCGGGTCAGATGAAGACGCTCATCGACCGAATGAACGCCATGTACCCGAAGGACTACCGTTTCCGCGACATCTACCTGCTGACCACGGCAGCCGAGGACGAGGACTTCACACCCAAGCGTGCCGAAAGCGGTTTGCAAGGATGGATTGATTGTTATGAGAAATGCACGCTCAAAGGGCATTTGTTCTGCGGCGGTGTGAATGATCCGAAGGAGATCTCTGGCAATACCAAACTCCAACAGGCGTACGATTTGGGCAAGAATATATAAAAATCAGTGTCATTTAGACGAAAAAATCCTGCATACATTTGCGTATGTGGGATTTTTTTTGTAATTTTGCACTCGCAAACATTAAAGTTTAATGTTTATGAAAACGAGTACTAAAATTTGGATGTGTCTTGCGGGTGTAGCACTCGTAGCACTCGGCGTAATGTGTATCCTCTACCCGGGAACCACATTGTTAAGCCTGGCTTGGGTATTTGGTCTGATGTTCTTCCTCGGCGGTTGTACCGAGATGGCAGCTTGGTCGGCTACACGCGGGTTTATCCCCATGAGCGGACTGATGTTCCTTTCTGCATTGCTGCAGATTATCCTCGGCGCGATCATGGTTTTCCATCCGGCTCCATTGATGGTAGCGCTGCCGTTCATCTTCGCTTTCTGGCTCTTGTTTGAAGGCATCAACCTCGCTATCAGTTCGTTTGATTTCAAGCGAGTCGGTTTCCGCCGCTGGTGGATCGTCTGCTGCTTTGGTGTGCTGGCTGCTTGTTTCGGCGTGTACTGCCTCGTGAACCCGAATGTGAGCGTAGAGACCATCGCTTGGGTGGTAGGTTTGGGTATCATCCTCGACGGTATCGGCAACTGGGTTAAAGTGGCGGTTGTCAACAAAGTGGAGAAACGCTTCGTCAAACTGCATGATCGTCTCCGCGAAGTTACCGACATAGACTGGGAAGAAGTTAAATAACAGTTGTGAATGCATACCTGAAAGATGGATTTGGGTTCATTTGTCAGGTTGAGTTTGCAAAATATTTTTTGTTATAAAAGGTGTTGTATATGTCAAAAAAAAATTGTACCTTTGCACTCGATTTCTGATACTGCTTCCGAAAGGGAGTATAAACGTTACTAATCGCAATGCATCTGTTTGATCACATACGAATTCCTGCTCTGGTGGACCTCCACGTCCATTTCCGTGAGCCGGGTTTTTCATATAAGGAGAGCATCCTGTCGGGCAGCGATGCGGCAATGCGTGCCGGCTACAGCGATGTGTACACTATGCCTAACGTGAATCCGGCACCAGACAGCCTTGAGCATCTGAGCATCCAGTCCGCTATTATTGCGCGCGACAGCCAGATTGGCGTCCATCCGTATGCAAGTATCACCCTCGGCCAGAAAGGCGAGGGTGAACTCGTTAATATTGAGGAGTTAAGCCCGTACGTAGCGGGTTTCTCGGACGACGGTCGCGGTATCCAGGACGAGGGTCTGATGCGTGCGGCGATGGAGCGTATTGCGGCGGCAGGCAGCATGATTGTAGAGCACTGCGAGGTGAACGAGCTGCTCCGCGGCGGTTATATCCATGACGGCCTATACGCGCGTCAGCATGGCCACCGCGGTATATGCTCGGAGAGCGAGTGGAAAGAGGTGGAGCGCAACATCCGGTTGAGCGAAGAGACGGGTTGCCGGCTGCATATATGCCATATCTCGACCAAAGAGAGCGTTCAGCTGGTGCGCGAAGCGAAAGCACGCGGTGCGAGAGTGACGGCCGAGACGGCTCCGCATTACCTGCTGCTCAACGAAGGGATGCTGCAGGAAGACGGATGCTGGAAGATGAACCCGCCGATTCGTTCGGTAGCCGACCAGATGGCATTGCTGGCAGGCATACAGGACGGCACAATAGACGTGATAGCCACCGACCATGCACCGCATAGCGCCGAGGAGAAGAGCAAAGGCTTAGCGCAGAGCGCCTTCGGCATCGTGGGTATAGAGACCGCTTTCCCGCTGCTATACACCTATCTGGTGAAGACCGGTATGCTGACGATGGAACGCCTTATTAAATTAATGTCCACGCGTGCACGCGAGATAATGGGCCTGCCGATGGACGAGAGTTGGGCTACCTTCGACCTCAACGCGCACTATACGATAGAGCCGGAGCGGTTTGTATCCAAAGGGCACAGCACTCCGTTCGCGGGATGGGAAGTGTACGGACGATGCATCAAAAACGAGTACCGAGGAAAGACGGTGTTTGAAGGATAATGGACAATGGACAATGGACAATGGACAATGGCACATAGTAAGCAATGAGCGCATCGCGGAGAGGATATACCGCATGACGCTGCGCGGCGAGACGGAAGGTATCCGTCCCGGGCAGTTTGTGGAGATAGCCGTTCCGGATTGCTATTTGCGCCGTCCTATTTCCGTATGTGACATCAACGGCGATATCATGACGCTGGTATATAAAGTGGTCGGCAAAGGCACCGCCATTCTGACGCAGATGCACGCCGGTGAGACACTGGATATACTGGCCGGTCTGGGCAACGGCTACGACCTGAGCAAAGCCGGTGACGAAGTGCTGCTGGTGGGTGGTGGAGTAGGTGTTCCGCCTCTGGTATATGCCGCCAAAGAGTTACGCAAACAAGGCAAACGCGTACGCGTGGTAATGGGTTTCAATACCCGTAGCGAAGTGTTCGCAGAGCAGGTTTTCGAAGAGATGGGTTGCCGCGTGGAGGTTTGCACGATGGACGGCAGTTACGGTACGAGAGGCGTGGTGACGGACCTGCTAAGCGCCAACGAACCCTATTACTACGCCTGCGGTCCGCTGCCGATGCTCAAAGCGCTGATGGCCAAAATCGGTACGAACGGCGAGGTGAGTATGGAAGAGCGTATGGGTTGCGGCGTGGGTATATGCGTAGGATGCAGCATCGAGACGAAAGACGGCATCAAGCGCGTGTGCAAGGAAGGACCGGAGTTCAACGCGGGGGAATTGAAGATTGAAGATTGAAGATTTGAAGATTGAATGAAAGTAAGACTTGGAGATATTGAACTGAAGAACCCGGTGATACCGGCGAGCGGGACCTGCGGTTTCGGTCAGGAGATGAGCGAATGGTTTGACCTCAATATCCTGGGCGCTATCTCGACCAAAGGTACGACACGTGAACCGCGCTACGGCAATCCGTTGCCCCGCATCGCCGAGTGCCCTGCCGGACTGCTCAATGCCGTTGGACTGCAGAACCCCGGTGTGGACGAGGTGATACGCCACGAGATGCCGGCGCTGCGGGCGAAATACAACGGTGCTATCATCGCTAACATCAGCGGATTCAGTATCGACGAGTACGCCTATGTGTGCGAGCGAATGGATAAGGAGACGGACGCGGCTATACTGGAAGTGAATATCTCCTGCCCGAACGTGCGGCACGGCGGTATGGCTTTCGGAACGAACCCTGAGGCTGCGGCGGAAGTGACACGCGCAGTGAAAAGCGTGACGACCAAACCGGTGTACATGAAACTGAGTCCGAACGTGACGGACATAGCGTCCATCGCCCGTGCCTGCGTAGATGCCGGAGCGGATGGTCTTTGTTTGATAAACACGGTGCTGGGTATGCGTATCGACATCCGCCGGCGCAAACCGGTGCTCGCCAATACCTACGGCGGTTATTCGGGACCGGGTATCTTCCCCATCGCGCTGCGTATGGTGCATCAAGTGCGCCAAGCATGTCCCGATACGCCCATAATCGGCTGTGGCGGCGTGAGCAGTGCGGAGGACGTGATAGAGATGATGATGGCCGGCGCGAATGCCGTAGAGATAGGGGCTGCCAGTCTGCAGAACCCAACGGCATGCAAGGATATCATCGAAGCACTGCCGGGCGTGATGAAGGAGCTGAGAATTGAGCACTTGGAAGGGTTGAAGAGTTTAAGAGTTTAAGAAGTTTAAGGGTTTAAGAAGTTTAAGGGTTAATGATGAATAGAGACGTTATTATAGCATGCGATTTTGCGAGTGCGGAGGCGACATACGCCTTCCTGGACCGCTTCACGGAGGAGAAACCGTTCGTGAAGATAGGCATGGAGTTGTACTATGCGGAAGGTCCGTCTATCGTGCGTGAGATACACCGCCGCGGACATAAGATTTTTCTGGACCTGAAGTTGCACGACATCCCTAACACGGTGCAGAAAGCGATGGCGGTACTGAGCCGCATGGACGTGGAGATGGTGAACCTGCATGCGGCAGGCACCAAGGCTATGATGGAAGCTGCGCTGCAAGGCCTGACCCGCGCAGACGGCAGTCGTCCTATATTGCTGGCCGTGACACAACTGACCTCGACCAGCGAGGAACGTATGCACGACGAACTGCTGATTAACGGCAGCATCAGCGAGTGCGTATGCCACTATGCACAGATGGCCAAGGAGGCAGGTCTGGACGGAGTGGTTTGTTCGCCCTTAGAGGCAGGCATGGTCAAAGAGCGCTGCGGTAAGACATTCCTGACCGTGACACCGGGTATCCGTTTCGCAGACGGCGCGGTAGGCGACCAGGTGCGTATCACTACGCCCGCCAAAGCCAAAGAGATAGGCAGCGATTATATCGTGGTGGGCCGTCCTATTACGGCTGCCGAGGACCCTGTGGCAGCATACAGGAGATGCGTGAAGGAGTTTAAGGGTTAAAGAGTTTAAGAAGTTTAAGGAGTTGAAATGAAAAGTTTAAGTGAAAAGATAGCAGCCGATTTGCTGCGGATAAAAGCCGTATTCCTGCGGCCGAACGAACCGTTCACATGGGCGAGCGGTATCAAAAGTCCTATCTATTGCGACAACCGCCTGACGCTGAGTGACGTAGCGGTGCGCGAAGATGTGGAGAACGGTCTGGCAGAATTGATTCGTACCTATTACCCCGAAGCAGAAGTGCTAATGGGCACTTCGACCGCCGGCATTGCACACGCTGCCATCACGGCAACGAAGATGAACCTGCCGATGGGTTATGTACGCTCCGGTGCCAAAGACCACGGCCGTCAGAACCAGATAGAAGGCAAACTGCTGCCCGGACAGAAAGTGGTGGTGGTGGAAGACCTGATATCTACCGCCGGTAGCTGTCTGGAAGTGGTGGAAGTGCTGCGTGAAGCCGGTGCGGACGTGTTAGGCATCGTGTCCATCTTCACCTACGGCATGCAGAAAGGTCTGGACCGCATTGCCGCTGCCAAGACCGAAAACCACAGCCTGAGTAACCTGGATGTGCTGTCCGAAGTGGCTGTCAAAGAAGGATATATATCTGAACAGGAAAAAAACGAACTGATACAATTTAGAAATAACTTATGAGACATCTATTAGACTCCACGGATTTGACGACCGGCGAGATTGAGAAAATCGTACTTCGTAAGAAACTGGCGACATTGTTCTACGAACCGAGCACACGTACGCGCCTCAGTTTCACCGCTGCGATGATGGAACTGGGTGGACAGGTGTTAGGCTTCAGCGATGCCCGTTCGTCCTCGGTGAGCAAAGGTGAGACGGTAGCCGACACGGTGCGCGTGGTAAGCGCTTTCGCGGATATCATTGCCATGCGGCACTATAAAGAGGGTGCACCGCGTGTGGCAAGTGAGTTCAGCCGCATCCCCGTTATCAATGCGGGCGACGGCGGTCACAGTCATCCTACGCAGACGATGACGGACCTGCTGACCATCCGTCGTGAGTTAGGCCGTTTCGACCATCTGACCATCGGTCTTTGCGGTGACCTCAAATACGGCCGTACCGTTCATTCGCTCATCAAGGCTATGCGGCGTTACGAGGGTGTGCATTTTGTGCTGATAGCACCCAAGGAGTTGGCACTGCCGGATTATATGAAAGCCGAACTGGGCAACGCCTATACCGAGGTATCTACACTGGAGGAGGCGATGCCGATAGTGGATGTGCTCTATATGACTCGCGTGCAGCAGGAGCGTTTCGCCGACCGCGACGAATACGAACGTCTCAAAGACTCGTTCATCCTGGATGAGCGGCTGATGGCTTTGGGCAAGCCGTCGATGATTGTGTTGCACCCGCTGCCCCGCGTGAACGAGATTACCGTAGGCGTGGACAAAGACCCGCGTGCCGCCTATTTCCGTCAAGTGGAGAACGGCAAGTATGTGCGCAAGGCGATTATCTATACCCTGCTGAGCGACGAATACCTGCACGCTGAACCCACCGGACACAAGGGCGAGGCAGACACTTGTGCCTGCCATAACGACCGCTGCATCGCTACCACCGAGCCTGTCGAGCAACGGACTTATACCGATGCCGACGGCATCAAGCGATGCTACTATTGCGACCATATGATTTAAGAATTTAAAACAGACCCGAATATGTACGAAGACCGCATCCTAAAAGAAGGACTGACATTCGACGATGTCCTGTTAGTACCCGCTTACAGCGAAGTGCTGCCCCGTGAAGTATCCCTGCGCGGACAATTCTCCCGCAATATCCCGCTGAACATCCCCGTGGTCAGCGCTGCGATGGATACCGTGACCGAAGCGACGATGGCGATTGCCATCGCCCGTGAAGGAGGTATCGGCGTCATTCATAAGAACATGTCCATCGCCGAGCAAGCCGCTCAGGTGCGCCGTGTCAAACGTGCAGAGAACGGCATGATAGCCGACCCGCTGACCATCTCCGGCGACCAGACGATAGGCGATGCGCTGCGGATGATGCACGAGAACCATATAGGCGGTATACCCGTTGTGGACGAGAACCATGTGCTGGTGGGTATCGTCACGAACCGCGACTTGCGCTTCGAGACCGACATGAACCGCGCTATCCGCGAGGTGATGACCAGCGAGAACCTCATCACTATCGGTACCACGGACAACCGGACCGTGATGGAGGCACTCCAGACCCACAAAGTGGAGAAACTGCCGGTAATAGACAAAGAGGGTAAACTGATAGGCCTGGTGACCTATAAAGATATCACCAAACTGCACGATTTCCCCAATGCCAACAAAGATGCCAAAGGTCATCTGCGTTGCGCTGCCGGCGTAGGCATCACACCCGATTATATGGACCGCGTGGACGCGCTGGTGAAAGAGCATGTGGATGCCGTAGTGCTTGATTCGGCTCATGGTCACAGCCGCAACATCGTCAATGCGCTGCGTGCCATCAAAGCCAAATACCCGAATCTGGACGTGGTGGTAGGAAATATCGCTACGGCTGAGGCTGCGAAATACCTGGTGGAGAACGGAGCTGACGGCATCAAAGTAGGTATCGGTCCGGGCAGTATATGCACGACCCGCATCATTGCCGGTGTGGGTGTGCCACAGCTGACGGCCATCTTCGAGGTGGCAGATGTGCTGAAAGGCACAGGAGTGCCGATGATTGCTGACGGCGGTCTGCGTTATTCGGGCGATGTAGTCAAAGCGCTCGCAGCCGGCGGAAACTGCGTGATGTGCGGTTCGATGTTCGCCGGTACGGACGAAGCACCGGGTGACACCATCATCTTCAACGGCCGTAAATTCAAATCCTACCGCGGTATGGGTAGTATAGAGGCGATGCGCGACGGAAGTGCTGACCGTTACTTCCAGGGCGGCGAGAGCAATGTGTCCAAATTAGTGCCGGAGGGTATCGTAGGCCGCGTGCCCTACAAAGGCAGTGTGAGCGAGACCATCTATCAGTTACTCGGAGGTTTGCGTTCCGGTATGGGTTACGTAGGTGCCCATAATCTGGAGGAATTGCGTCAGGCTAAGTTCGTTCGGATTACCTCTGCCGGCATGTTCGAGAGCCATCCGCACGATATCACCATCACTTCGGAGGCCCCGAATTATTCACAGAAATAAACGACACCATGCAGAAAATCATCATCTTAGACTTCGGCAGCCAGACCACCCAACTGATAGGTCGTCGCGTCCGCGAGCTGAACACCTTCTGCGAGATACTGCCGTACAACAAGTATCCGGAGGATGACAAGGACGTGATAGGCGTGATTTTGAGCGGTTCGCCCTTGAGCGTCTATCAGGAGGATGCCTTTCATGTGGACCTGAGTCACATCCGCGGGCGTCTGCCGATATTGGGTATCTGTTATGGCGCACAGCTGATCAGTTATAGTTACGGCGGTAACGTGGAGAGCGCAGGCACGCGTGAATACGGCCGTCAGCAACTCCAGTATATCGACCGCGAGAACCCGCTCTTCAAGGGTTTTGACGAGCGCTCGCAGGTATGGATGTCGCACGGCGACAGTATCACCAAACTGCCGGAAGGCGCTCATCGTATTGCTTCCACCGAAACAGTGGAGAACGCTGCCTATTATATCCCGGGCACGCAGCCTGTATTCGGCACACAATTCCACCCCGAGGTGTTCCATACGCTGCAGGGTACGCTGCTGCTGAAGAATTTTGTGGTCGATGTATGCGGTTCTCGTCAGGAATGGAGCGCTGAGGCGTTTGTAGAAACGACGGTGAAAGAACTGCGCGAGCAAATCGGCAAAGACCGCGTGATACTGGGTCTCTCCGGAGGCGTGGATTCATCGGTGGTGGCAGTACTGCTGCATCGCGCCATAGGTGACCAACTGACCTGTATATTCGTGGACCACGGCATGCTGCGCAAGAATGAGTTCGGCGATGTGATGCGCGACTACCAAGGACTGGGCCTGAACGTGATAGGCGTGGATGCCAGTGAGAAATTCCTGAGCGACCTGGCGGGCGTGAAGGAACCCGAACAGAAAAGAAAAATCATCGGTCGTGACTTCGTGGAGGTCTTCAATGCTGAGGCGCAGAAGATAAAAGACGCCAAATGGCTGGCACAGGGCACTATTTACCCCGACCGCATCGAGAGTCTGAATATCACGGGCAAGGTCATCAAGAGTCACCATAACGTAGGCGGTTTGCCAAAAGAGATGCACCTTCAGCTATGCGAGCCTATCAAATGGCTCTTCAAAGACGAGGTGCGCCGCGTAGGCCGCAGTCTGGGCATGCCGGAGCATCTGATTACCCGTCATCCGTTCCCCGGACCGGGACTGGCCGTACGTATCTTAGGCGATATCACACGAGAGAAAATACGCATTCTGCAAGAAGCGGACGCTATTTATATCAACAATCTGCGCGAGGCAGGCCTGTATGACGAAATATGGCAAGCGGGTGCTATTCTGCTAAGTGAAGTACGCTCCGTAGGTGTGATGGGCGACGAGCGGACATACGAGAACCCTATCGCGCTGCGCGCCGTGACATCCAGTGACGCCATGACAGCCGATTTCGCACATATACCCTACGAGGTATTGGCGAAGATAAGCAACGAGATTATCAACAAAGTGAAGGGCGTGAACCGAGTATGCTATGACATCTCGTCCAAACCGCCCTCAACCATCGAATGGGAGTAAATAATAGTATGAAAGTAGGAGTTATTATGGGTTCGGCCAGCGACCTGCCGGTGATGCAGGCGGCCATCGACACCCTCGAGTCGTTCGGCATCGAAGTGGATAAACGTGTTATCTCTGCCCACCGTGCAGCGCATGCCTTGATGGAATGGGCGGAGAGTGCAGAAGAGCGCGGACTGAGTATCATCATCGCCGGTGCCGGCGGTGCCGCTCATCTTGCGGGCGTGATAGCCGGTTTGACACACTTGCCGGTGATTGGTGTACCGGTTCGCTCGAAGACCCTCGACGGTCTGGACAGCCTGCTCTCCATGGTACAAATGCCAAGCGGAATTCCCGTAGCAACCGTAGCCATCGACGGCGCGAAGAACGCAGCCCTGCTGGCGGTAAGCATACTCGCCCTCCAGGACCCGTCGCTGCGCGAGCAATATATCGGCTTCCGCCGCCAACAAACAGAAAAAGTATTAGCAACAGTTATCTAATATGAATCATCGTCTTTTTGTAGAGAAAAGGGAAGGATTTCGCGTTGAGGCGGAGAGTCTCAGGCGCGAGTTGAATGAGAACCTGCAACTACATCTTCAGCAGCTTCGCTACCTGTGCGTATATGACTTGTTCGGTTTCAACGATGAACTGCTGGAGAAAAGTAAGTACAGCGTTTTCGGCGAGACCGTGACCGACACGGTGAGCGATTCGCTGGCGCTGGAGGACAAGCGCTATCTGGCGGTGGAGTACATCCCCGGTCAGTTCGACCAACGCGCTTCTTCCGCCATCGACTGCGTACACCTCATAGACCCGAATGCCGATATAGACATCCGTTCGAGCCGCCTGCTTATCTTCGAAGACACGCTGAGCGACGAGGACTTGGCACGCATCCGTCATTACTATATTAATGGCGTGGAGGCGCGCGAGAAGGACCTGAGTATCTTGGATAACCATCTGGCGAGCGAAGTGAAACCGCTGGCATCGCTGGCAGGCTTTACCGCCATGCCGCGTGAGCAGTACGCAGACTTCTGCAAACAATGGGGACTGGCGATGAACGCTGACGACCTCGAATGCGTGGTAAACTACTTCACGAACGAGCACCGCGACCCGACGGAGACGGAACTGCGAATCCTCGATACCTATTGGTCGGACCACTGCCGTCACACCACGTTCACCACTATCCTGAAAGATATCGAGGTAGAGGACTCGTTCATCAAAGACGATATAGAATCTGAACTGAAAGATTTTCACCATATTCGTACGGCGTTGGGTCGCGGCCAGAAGCCGCTGTGCCTCATGGAGTTGGCCACTATCGGTGCCCGTTACCTCAAGCAGCAAGGACTGCTGGACGACATGGAGGTGAGCGAAGAGAACAATGCCTGCTCTATCTTCATTGACGTAGACGTGGACGGAAAGACAGAGAAATGGCTTTTGCAATTCAAGAACGAGACCCATAACCACCCGACAGAGATAGAGCCGTTCGGCGGTGCAAGTACCTGTCTGGGCGGTGCTATTCGTGACCCGCTGTCCGGACGAGCTTATGTCTATCAAGCGATGCGCGTGACGGGTGCCGGCGATATCTATGCTCCGGTGAACCAGACGCTGGCAGGCAAACTGCCGCAACAAATCATCTCCCGCAAAGCCGCTGCCGGCTATTCGAGTTACGGTAACCAGATAGGTCTTGCCACTACTCATGTGCGTGAGATTTACCATCCTTCGTATGTAGCCAAGCGTCTGGAAGTAGGCGCGGTAGTAGGTGCTGTCAAAGCGGATGCCGTTCGCCGCGAGAGTCCTGCGCCCGGAGATGTCATATTGCTTTTGGGCGGACGCACCGGTCGTGACGGTATAGGTGGAGCTACTGGTTCGAGCAAAGAGCATACAGAGGCTTCATTGGAATCCTGCGGCAGCGAGGTGCAGAAAGGTAATGCACCCGAGGAGCGCAAGATTCAGCGCCTCTTCCGCCGTAGCGAAGTGACACGTCTTATTAAGAAATCCAATGATTTCGGTGCCGGCGGCGTGAGCGTGGCTATCGGAGAGTTGGCAGACGGTCTGGATATCTACCTGGACCGCGTGCCGACCAAATACTCGGGTCTGAACCCGACCGAACTGGCGATCTCTGAGTCACAAGAGCGCATGGCGGTAGTGGTGGAGAAAAAAGACCAAGCGGCATTTGAGCACTATTGCCATCTGGATAATATCGAAGTGACCCATGTGGCGGACGTGACCGACTCCGGTCGCATGCGCCAATTCTACAAAGGGGAACTGATTGCTGACCTGAGCCGTGCCTTCATCGATTCGGCGGGTGCCAAGCACTATGCTGAGGCTACCATCATGCCGGTAGAGAACCGCAACCCATTCCATCAAACGGCAGAAGGTGCATCGCTGACCGAGCGCATGGCGAAGGTGATGAGTTCCGCCAATGTGACCAGTCAAAAAGGACTGATTGAGGAGTTTGACGCTACTATTGGTCGCTCCACCGTTCTGATGCCGTTTGGCGGAAAGATGCAACGCAGCGAGACGCAGGTAAGCGTACAGAAACTGCCAACGGACGGCTACACCAACACCGCCTCTATCATGGCTTTCGGTTATAACCCCTTCATTGCCGAATGGAGTCCGTACCACGGTGCGGCATACGCCGTAGTGGAAGCATGCAGTAAGGTGGTTGCTGCCGGCGCGGATTATAGTCACATGCGGTTCAGCTATCAAGAGTATTTCGAGCGCATGACAAGCCGACACAGTTGGGGCAAACCGCTCAGCGCTTTGTTAGGCGCGCTGAAGATGCAAACGGCATTCGGTCTGCCTTCTATCGGTGGCAAGGACTCGATGTCCGGCACTTTCGAGCATATATCGGTGCCGCCAACGCTCATCGCATTCGGCATCACCACCATAAACGCTGACCAAGTCATCAGCACGGACCTGAAGAAAGAAGGCAACCGGCTGTACCTGCTGCAGCATAAGCCGCTGGCAAACTATATGCCGAATACCGACCAGCTCAAACGCCTGTGGGCAGATACCACCAAAGCTATCCATGCCGGACAAATCGTGTCGGCGTATGCGATAGGTTTTGGCGGCGTATGCGAGGCACTGGCAAAGATGAGTTTCGGCAACGAGAAAGGCGCAGACATACGCATCGACGAGCAGAAACTATTTGACTATCAATACGGCAGTATTCTGGTGGAAACCACGCAGGCCTTGGATATCGAGGATGCAGTCCTATTAGGCGAAGTGACGGATAGCGAGAACCTTGTCATCAACGGCGAGGCTATTTGTCGCGAAACGCTCTACGAGGCATGCACAGCACCGTTCAACAAAGTATATCCGGCTACGATGAAACCGCAACATCAGGAACTGCTGCCGAAAGGCGTGGCTGTGAAGGCATGCTCTCAAAAACCTGCAACGCCGCAGGACCTCAAGGGCAAAGCACCGATCGTCTATATCCCTGTCTTCCCTGGCACTAACTGCGATTTCGATAGTGCCAAAGCATGGCGAACAGCCGGTGCAGAGGTGGAGATGAGTATCTTCCGCAACCTGACCGAGCAGGATGTGATTGAGTCCATCGGCGAGATGGTAAAACATATCAACCGCGCACAGATACTCATGCTGGCAGGCGGTTTCTCGCTGGGCGACGAACCGGACGGTTCGGCTAAGTTCATCGTCTCAGTCATCAACCAAGAGAAAGTAAGCAGGGCCATCGAAGACCTGCTGAACCGCGGTGGACTGATATTGGGCATCTGCAACGGTTTCCAGGCGCTGGTCAAGTCCGGCCTGCTGCCATATGGCAAGTTAGGTCAGGTCACGACAGCCAGTCCAACCCTCTTCCGCAACGATATCAACCGCCACGTATCGCAGATGGTGACTACCACGGTGGCTTCCATCAATAGCCCATGGCTCAAAGGTATGTCCATCGGCGATTTGCACAGCATTGCTGTCAGTCACGGCGAGGGTAAATTCGTGGTGAGTGAAGAGTTGGCACGTCAGTTATTTGAGAACGGGCAGGTTGCTTTCCGCTACGCCGACCCGCGCACAGGACAAGCGACCATGGAGTCGCCATACAACCCCAACGGCTCGTGCTACGCCATCGAGGGTCTGATATCTCCTAACGGTCAGATATTAGGCAAGATGGGCCACTCCGAGCGATGGGAAGAAGGCGTCTTTACCAATATCGCAGGCAACAAGCACCAAGCCCTGTTTGAGAACGCAGTGAACTATTTTAGGCATTAAAAACAATATATATCATGGCTCAACATTATGAAGCAGCCGGCGTGAATCTGGAGGCCGGATACGAAGTGGTAAGCAGAATAAAATCGCATGTGCGCTCCACCGAGCGTAAGGGTTCGATGGGCTCCATCGGTTCCTTTGGCGGCATGTTCGATTTATCCTCACTGGGCGTGAAAGAACCGATATTGGTTAGCGGTACGGACGGAGTAGGAACCAAACTCAAGATTGCGTTCGCGATGGACAAGCACGATACCATCGGTATTGACGCCGTGGCGATGTGCGTGAACGATGTGCTGGCGCAAGGAGCGGAACCCCTTATCTTCCTAGATTATATCGCTACCGGTCATAATATCCCCGCGCAGATTGAAGCCATCGTCAGCGGTGTGGCAGAGGGTTGCCGTCAGGCAGGTTGCGCACTCGTAGGCGGAGAAACGGCAGAGATGCCTGGTATGTATGAGAACGGCGAATACGATATCGCCGGCTATACAACCGGCGTGGTGGAGAAATCCAAACTGATAGACGGAACCAAAGTCAAAACAGGTGACGCACTGGTAGGTATCAGTTCGTCGGGCGTGCACTCCAACGGCTATTCGTTGGTACGCAAAATCGTGCAAGATGCCGGACTGGACTTGCATACCACCTATCCGGAACTGGATGCGTATAAGACACTCGGCGAAGTGTTGCTCACGCCGACTAAGATATACGTCAAAGCCGTATTGGATGTGATTCGCCAACTGGACGTACATGGGGTAGCACATATCACCGGTGGCGGTTTTGACGAGAACATTCCTCGTATCTTCCAACCCGGGCAAGGATTCCTGATTCAGGAAGGCCGCTGGGAGATTTTGCCTGTCTTCCGTTTCCTTGAAGCGAAAGGACAAGTGCCTCACCGCGAGATGTTCAATATATTCAACATGGGCATCGGTATGGTACTCGCCATGGACGCGAACCAGGCTGATGAGGCTATCCGTATCCTCGGTCAATGGGGAGAGAAAGCCCAAGTCATCGGATATGTACAAGAGGGTGAGAATAAGATTATAGGATTATAAAAAGACAAAGATAGCATGGCACAGAAAAGAGCATTAGTGAGTGTAAGTGACAAGACCGGTCTGGTCGAGTTCGTGAAAGGACTGCAGGCGGCAGGTTGGCAAATCATCGCTACCGGCGGCACGCAGAAACTGCTGGACGAGAACGGCGTATCCACCATCGGTATTAGTGAAGTGACCGGTTTCCCGGAGATCTGCGACGGTCGTGTCAAGACTCTGCATCCCAAGGTTCACGGAGCATTGCTGGCGCGTCGTGACGAACCGTCCCACATGGAGGCGCTGCAGCAAAACGGCATTGGACTGATTGACCTGGTATGCGTCAATCTATACCCATTCCGTCAGACGATTGCCAAAGAAGGTACCACCATGGCGGAGGCTATCGAGAAAATAGATATAGGCGGCCCGTCGATGCTTCGTTCTGCAGCCAAGAACTGGAATGATGTGACGGTCGTATGCGACCCGAACGACTACGAGCGCGTACTGAGCGAGATACAGGCCGAAGGAAACACAAAGAAAGAGACGCGTCTGGAACTCAGCGCAAAAGCATATACCCATACTGCCGAATATGACATGTGTATCGCCACGTATATGCGCAAGGCAGCCGGCCTGAACGAGAAACTATTCCTCGAATACGACCTCAAGCAGGGCTTGCGCTATGGCGAGAACCCGCACCAGGACGCTAAGTTCTATGCCGCAATGGAGAAAGTGCCGTATTCGTTGGCTTCTGCCAAACAGCTGCATGGTAAAGAACTGTCATACAACAATATACAGGATGCCAATGCGGCACTCAATATCGTTCGCGAGTTCGGTCAAACGCCGTTCTGCGTAGGTCTGAAGCACATGAATCCCTGCGGTGCTGCCACCGGCAAAGATGGTCTGGAGGCATGGCGCAAAGCCTATGAGGCGGACAAAGTATCTATCTTCGGTGGCATCGTGGCTACCAACTGCGTAGTGACCAAAGAGATGGCAGAGCAGATGCATCCTATCTTCCTCGAAATCATTATGGCTCCGCAGTTCACGCAAGAGGCGCTGGACGTACTGACGACCAAGAAAAATCTTCGTCTGCTGGAAGTGGACATGAGTTCCGCCTCCTCCAAACAGATGCAGTATGTGTCGGTCAACGGCGGTCTGCTGGCTCAACAGCTTGATACCGAGACCATTACGCTGAAAGTGGACATGTGCGTCACAGACACCAAGCCGACCGACGAACAGATGACTGATATGCAGTTTGGATGGCGTATTGTGAAGCACGTCAAATCCAACGCTATCGTGGTTGTGAAGAACGGCCGTACGTATGGTGTCGGAGCTGGTCAGATGAACCGTGTAGGCTCTGCTGCTATCGCGTTGAAGCAGGCACAAGAGGCGCTGGCGGCAGAAGGAATAGATATCAAGAAAGCCGGTCTGGTGATGGCTTCTGACGGTTTCTTCCCCTTCGGCGACAGTGTAGAGAGCGCAGCCGAATATGGTATTACCGCGATTGTTCAACCCGGTGGAAGTGTGCGTGACAGCGAGAGTATCGATGCCGCCAATAACCACCATATTGCCATGCTCTTCACGGGTATGCGCCATTTCAAGCACTAATGAAAAAAGTTCTCGTCATAGGTTCCGGCGGTCG
>ONGK01000053.1 GCA_900317345.1 uncultured Bacteroidales bacterium
TACATGATAGTGCCCATCATAATACCATCGCTGATGCTGTAGCAGAGCGGTGTCATGAGGAGGGTGATGAACGCAGGTATGGCTTCGGAATAGTCTTCCCACTGGATGCCAGCGGTGTTGGATATCATCAGCACGCCCACGATGATGAGCGCAGGCCCTGTGGCTGCCATCGGGATAGCGATGAAGAACGGCGCAAAGAACAGCGCCAGCACGAAACAAGCCGCTACGACAAAGGCCGTAAGCCCCGTTCGACCGCCTACCGCTACGCCTGTTGCGCTCTCTACGTAGGTAGTGGTAGTAGAAGCACCCAGACATGCTCCGGCGGTAGTGGCTATTGCGTCCGCCAGCAGCATACGACCGATACCGTCCACCTTGCCGTCTTTATCAATCATTCCGGACTTCAGCGAAACAGCTATCACCGTTCCAATTGTATCGAACAGGTCCACAAAAAGGAAGGCAAACACTACGGCAAACATATCCCACGAGAGTATCTGGCTCCACTCGAATTTGAGGAAAACAGGTGCCAGCGAAGGCGGAGCGGAGAGGATCTTGTCCCAATGGGTGATGCCCATTGGAATGCCAATAAGCGCCGTTAGCAGGATTCCCCAAAGAAGGCCTCCGGGAATATTACGCACAGTCATAAATCCGCAGATAAACAGCCCGATAAGGGACAAGATAACCGACGGATTATTGAATCGAGCCAGCGAGACCAGCGTATTCTCATTGGAGATGACGATGCCGCAGTTCTGCAAGCCGACAAAAGCGATGAAGAGGCCGATGCCGCCTCCAATCGCCGCCTTCAGGCCCGACGGAATAGCGTTCGCAATCAGTTCACGAATTTTGAAAAGCGACAGGAGAATAAACAGGATTCCCTCGATGAAGACGGCCGTGAGTGCGAACTGCCATGTGTGGCCCATGCCGAGACAGACACCAAACACAAAAAAGGCATTCATCCCCATTCCGGGCGCCAGTCCGAAGGGTTTTTTTGCAATAAAAGCCATGGCAAGTGTACCGACAACAGACGCCAGCACGGTAGCCGTGAAGACCGCGGAATTCGGCATTCCCATCGGCTCAAGCGCACTGAAAATACCGGGATTCACGGCCAGAATATAGGCCATTGTAAGGAAGGTGGTGACACCCGCATAAATCTCCGTCCGCACCTTATTCTGTGCGGGGTTAAAACCAAATAATTTCTCCAGCCACATATCTATCTTTCTTCTGATTAAACCTTAGCAGTGTTTGCGCCTGCAAAGTTACGCTTTTTTCTGCATATATGCAAGGAAAAAGAGAAAAATCGCCCGTATGAGCGATTTTTCCAGCTTTGGGAAACATTGCACAATCCGAATAACCGTGTGCACACTGAGCTCTGCAGCGAAAAAAGAGAGTAAAATTTGTAAAATCTACTGCAAATATTTGTATATTTGTAAAAAATGTTGTACCTTTGCGCTGTCAAAACGAGAATCTATATGGAAGAAATTGTAGCCATACAAAGGAAAATATACGAAATACGCGGTCAAAAAGTCATTTTAGATCGCGATTTGGCTGCGCTTTACCAAGTTGAGACTCGCGTGTTAAATCAGGCGGTCAAGCGTAATATTGATCGTTTCCCGGAGGACTTTATGTTTCAATTAACATGGGAAGAAGCAGAAATCTTGAAATCACAGATTATAGCATCATCTTCAAATGATGCAGATTTTCCAAGATCACAATTTGTGACCTTGAAAGGGAAGGGGCATAATATCAAGTACTTACCTTATGTATTTACGGAACATGGCGTAATAATGATGGCTTCTTTATTGCGTAGCGAGATAGCCGTTACTATGAGTGTACAAATAACAAGAGCTTTCGTGGCAATGCGTCAAACGATAGCTGCTTTAGCGAGTACAGAAACTAAAATTGAGTTGCTCAATGAACGGGTAGAACGGCTGAATATGTATATAGAAGAAATCTTGCGCGACCAAAATGACATTAACGAGGAACAGCGTAATATTAACGAAGAAACGAATATGCAGTTGGAACTTATCAATCAATCATTAGCCGAGCTGCAAGCAAAACCCGAAGATAAATCAAAAGGAAACACCCGTAAGAAGGTAAAAGGCTTCGACACGAGTGAATAGCAATAAACCTCTAAAACCATCGCTGAGCTCTGCAGCGTAAAAAAGAGAGCCGTCGCTTACCGACGTTAAAGAGAAGGACATAATACATGGCGCAAGTGAGCGCCAAAGAAAAGCGTAATAAGCCAAACTTGATTGTTTGAAAACTCGACACTTTCAATTAATCATTAGATGTTCAAGCATGGTTTATGCACGCTCACGTATCAGCGTGAGTTTTCCGTGCATTTATTTGAACTAATAAGGTAGTCGAAGACCTCAGATAATCAAATGAAGCGAACGAAAACGCACGCTTTTTGTGTATGTATAAGGCAAATAAAACAAAACTCACTAATAGATATACACCTATGAAAAAGTCTATTTTAATGGCATTGACGCTGCTGATGGCAGTAGCAATGCAAGCACAAACAAACACAGTTCCTGTAAATCTGCCGAAAGCAGAGGTGATGTATGACTTTAGTGGTAACGGACTCAAACAAGCCGTTCAATGCACCACGAACTTCACGTATCAGAGCGACTGGTCGCAGGGTTATGAACGTTACCTCTACCATACAGACTTTACATTGACAGTGACGCAGGATATCCTGAATCAGTTTGCTACGGATCAGACGATAGGAACTGGTTCTGTGGAGAGTTTTGATGGTCCTTCAGGGGGCATCACGATAGCGTACATTGAAGATGTGAACCGTGACGGCAAGCCGGATTTTGGAAATTATAACGGCTCTGAAGAGTTGTGGTTGAGTAATGCAACAAACTATGATATCTTAAGCCAGGCACTTGCGGTGACGAATATGGACTTGAACGATGACGGGCGTCTCGACTACCTTGTGCTAAATAGAAACGTGCAATTAAGCGCTGGCAACCGATATGCGTATTACGGTGATATCATGTATCAATTGGCGGACGGTTCTTTCCAGAGTGAGACCATGCAAGTGATGACGTGGGGTGAGTTTGTCGCACAGATGACGCCGGAGGAACTTGACCAATACAACAACCCACAGAACTACTCGTTGGGCGAAGTGTCACGTTACACCTACAGTGCCACTTTAGGCGGTTGGTCGCTGGCGCGCGCACCGAAACGCAATGCACCGGAGCAGAAGAAGGCACCGGGTATCGGACATACCATCAACGCACCGACTAAAGCCGTTGACTTGAACGGCGATGGTTTGACGGACCTTGTTGACGAGAAAGACGGTATCATCTACACGAACATGGGAAACGGTAAATGGGTGTGGACTCAGACTAACGGACTCGTCATCCCTGCCGACTTGAACAACGACGGCATCATGGATTTCATCTTCCCGGGTGCCAAATTATACACGGCTATCTACAATCGCACGGCCAAACAGTTCAATATCACTACCCTCTATCAGAATGTAGCAGTGGATGACATCGTCTATTGTTATGATTTCGACCATGACGGTGACCTTGATCTGTTGGCTACCTTCACCGCAGCCAAGAACTCTACAGGCTATGCCTACACCTGTTTCTTCACCAATAACGGGCAAGGTGTCTTCACGCAACAAGAAGAACAAGACCACGGGGAGAATAATCTGTGGTTCTCTGCTTTGCAGGATATAGACGGCGACGGCAATTATGACCTGCTGGCTTTGCGTGGGGACATAGTGTTTAGAAACACCACGTTAGGGGCCTATTATGCTTTTAATAGTTACGACGACTATGGTAATGGCAACGCCGAAATAGTCTGGCTGAAGGGTAACCATAATTTGCAGTTTGGAAACCCTATATCCCTTGGCTCGTTTACCATTAATCTCGATGACCGTCCTGCCAACCTCACTATCAATGCCGAAGACTTGAATGGCGATGGCAAAGCGGAAATCTGGATAAGTGGTTTGAGCGGTCAGACCGCAACGTCTATTTATACGATTGCCGGTGCAACTGCAAATACTCGCCCGACGGCTCCGACCCAACCGACCTTGGACTACAACAACGGCATTTTGACCGTCACATGGGGTAACGGAACTGACGCACAGACACAGACTTGTGACTTCAATTATGCCCTGCGGATAGGTACCACTTCCGGCGGCAATGAGATTCTCGCGGCGCACGCCAACGCTGACGGTACACGCCGTAATTTCTTGGACGGAAACATGGGACGCACGCATAAATATGTTATTGACCTGCATTCCTACGCACCAGCTACTATCTATGTGGCAGTACAGGCGATAGATGCGCAGCACAGCGGTTCAGCATGGTCACAGGAAGCAACTGCCGTGCATGACCTTGTGCCGGTAGAGTTCGCATTAGATAAAACCCAAATAGGCTTCAACGAAACCATCGAACTGACTTATACCGCCTTGCCTGCCGGTTACACCCATCAGTGGACCGTGCAAGATGGAAATTACGTAGCTGACGGCGACACTAAACTCATCCTTTCCTTCACTTCCGGCGGTTTCAAAACAATCACCCACACGGTGACTACTCCCAACGGCGGTACACTGACTGCTAGTGCGACCGTTGAGGTAATGCCTGCCGGTGTAGGCGAAGCACTTACCCTTACAGATGACCAGAAACAAATACTCCTCGCCCCGATGGCGGACTACACCTACGACGGACGCATGGATGGAGTGCTCTCGACGGATGATGGTTTGGTTGTGCAGAAAGGTAATGCGGATAATCTGTTCAGTAAAGCAGCGGGACTATGGAATACCAATATCGGTTCGGGTGCTTTCATGTGGTACGACTGGAACAAGGATGGTCATGTGGATTTGCTACTCAACTATGCTTACCTTCCGCACACCTTGGGAACAACGCTCTCTGCACGCGTGGAAGATGAAACAATCGCTGATTTCCTTGCTGCACATGATACGTACCAGGATCCCGGGATTAACTATTTCCTGACCGATCTGGACAACAATGGCTATCTAGATTCGGTGGCTATCATTGAGAATCCCGCTACACCTTTAGCACCGCCTTACTACGACCGACACTATGTCGGGTTGTATGCATGGTATTTTGACGCAGAGGGTATTACAGCAGAAGGATGGCTGATCGAGAATACAGGTGACGCGTCGGTAGCTTATTTCGCGGACTGCTATCTAACGCCCGAGGACCATCGTGTTCTGTTGGACAAAAAACTCTATCCTATTGCTGCGCAGGCAGACGCGCGTCCTGCTGCCCCGACCAACATACAGGTAACAATGACCGATGACGGTTTGCTTATCACATGGACTGCAGCAGTGGATGACCATACGCCTGCGTCGCTCATGCGTTATAATTTGAGTGTCAAGCAACAAGGAGCAACAACATACGTCATCAGTCCGCAGAACGGCAGTAACGAAGATGCAATGTATCTCCCCAGATATGACTATGTGGACGGAACAAGTTATCTCATTCCGACCTCTGAACTTGGAACCGGTCGCTATGACATCCAATTGCAGGCTCTCGACCGTCAGAACAAGCTGTCTGTCTTCTCACAAACCGTCACCGCAACCGTCATGCGTAACCCGATAGAGGTGCAGACCTTCGGTTGCGCCAATGATTATATCACCGTTTCCTACCGTGGCGAGGAAACCACCGGCACGCCTGTCTGGAACTTTGACGGCGGTGTAGCCAACGGAGAGGGCTTTGGTCCCTACGAAGTATATTGGGAAACAGGCGGAGAGAAGACAATCAGCCTCACGCTGGATGGGCAGACTTATTCTGCGACGATTACCATCGACAATCCGGGCGAACTGGCAGTCAGTCTTCCGAACGTGCTTTATATTGGAACACCTGCAACGGCTTCCGTGCCGAGTGACGTCAGCTATGAGTGGTTTGCACAGATCAGCGGCGGTGATTTGCACCCCATTGATCAATATGGTATCATCCTCAATATGAATGAGCACCATGAAGTAACCAGTACGGTCGTTTCCTACGACTACCGTCTCAAAGCCAACGGTCTGACCGTTACGGCGCAAGATATATCCGGTCGTCAATCCCTCACCTTAGAAGAGGTTGTTCTGTATTTGCGTGTGACCAACGCCAACGGCTGCGAGGCCTTCTTTATGACTCCGGTCACCGTCATGGCGGCTACCGCAATCCCGACGCTCACGCTCGTCACTACCGATGCCGACGGGCACAATGTCATCGCTTGGACGAACGCAGACGCGTTTACTACAGTGAACATTTATAAGGAAGGCGAGGTGCTCAACGAGTACGAGTTAATCGGTAGTGAGATGGCTTCTGTCGGATCATTCACGGATACCCATTCTGACGCATCACAGAAAGCCGAGCGCTATCGTATCACCGGTATCTCAGCTAACGGCTCGGAGTCACCGGCTTCCGCTATCCACAAGACCGTACACCTCACCATCAACCGAGGGGTCGTGGACGGCACTTTCAACCTCATCTGGAACGCCTACGAAGGGGCTTCGATTGCGTCGTACAACATCCTACGAGGCGCTACACCCGCTTCGCTCGCACAGATAGCTACCGTCGCTGCGTCCAACACTTCGTATACCGACCAAGCACCGGTGGATAGCCAGCCATACTATGTGATAGAGTACATTCTACCTGCTGCAACTAACGCTCCCGCTAAGACCAACGCCAATAGAACTCCTGCTACGTCACTCACCGGACGCTCTAACGTAGTGAGCCGAAATATGCTTGCTATCGAGGATATCCAGGCCGACGGCACCGCTCCGCAAAAGGTAATGATTAACGGCCAAATCTTCATCCTCCGCGGGGAGAAGGTGTATACCTTGCAAGGGCAAGAGGTGAGGTGAAACTAAGTTTCACATTTGAGATTTGAGATTTCTTATCTCGCATTGCTCGAACGATTATTCTTAGCCCTGAGGGGCACGATTTTTACGCAAGCGAATTTTCAGATGCGGCGAATAACATTCGCTTGTAAAACGAAGAAAAAACCGGCATAGTATGCCGGACAAAAGACGAAATAACGATATACGACATACCGATAGACCGATATACGATAGACCGATAGACCGAAGAGGCAGATAGCACTTTATTCGAAAGGATGTTCTTGTTTCCAGTCGTGGAGGAGGGAGTTGAATTTCCAGGCGCGGAGAGTGGTATAGGATTTGCCGTTGGAGGCAATGTGCTTGGATGATTCGTACTCGGATTCCAGTTGTGCTTTGGATTCGGGCGAGGCAAGGAGTGCGCGGAGCTGCTGATGTGCGTACTTGAAGGCAGCAGAGTTCCATTTCTGGCGCTCAGATTGATTCTGTTGGTAGTTTTCATCGCGTTCGCGATAGAAGATT
>ONGK01000007.1 GCA_900317345.1 uncultured Bacteroidales bacterium
GAGAAATGGATTGACGGCGAGCAGGCGCATATGGCCTGGGAGGCACAGTACCTGGGTTACATCAATAAACTCGGCTACGAGAACTTCCTTATCGCGATGATGTAATATGACATTCGTTCGCACCTTACGATGCATGCTTTGGTTGGCATGCACCGTGCTAATACTAATTTCGTGTAATTATAAAACAGACAATAATATGGCAACAATTTATGATTTCAAAGCCCTCTCGAATAGAGGCAAAGAAGTGGATCTTGCAGACTACAAGGGTCAAGTGATTCTTATCGTTAATACCGCATCCAAGTGCGGTTTCACGCCGCAGTATGACGGCTTGGAGGAGTTATACAAGAAATATAAGGACCAAGGTTTCGTCATCCTTGGCTTCCCTTGTGACCAATTCGCTAATCAAGAGCCGGGCAGCGATGAGCAGATCGAAGAGTTCTGCCGTCTCAACCACGGTGTCACCTTCCCGCTCATGGCTAAAAGTGATGTGAACGGAGCTAACGCAAATCCTGTATTTGAGTATCTCAAGTCGCAGGCCCCCACCGAGGAGTACAAAGGTCTCAAAGCGAAAGCCGCACACGCGATGCTCAAACGTATTAGCAAGAGTGTGGAGAAAGAAAGCGATATTCTCTGGAACTTCACCAAATTCCTCGTTTCCAAAGACGGCAAGACCATCCAGCGTTTTGCGCCGGTAGCCGAGCCTAAAGATTTCGAGCAGAATATCGTAGCTGAGTTGGCGAAGTAATGTATGTATGAACAACTGAAACTGGGTAATCAACTGTGCTTCCGTCTCTATACGGCAGCACGGTTGACTATGCAGGCCTATTTCCCCTATTTTGAGCCGCTGGGCATCACGTATCCGCAGTATTTGGTGCTGCTGGTGCTATGGGAGAAAGACCATCAGCCGGTGAATGACATCGCCCGTCGCCTGTATCTGGAGACGAATACCGTCACGCCGCTGCTCCAGCGCATGGAGAAGCAAGGTCTGCTCACCCGCAAACGCGGCAAAGAAGACACGCGCCAGCGCATCGTCTCGCTCACCCGGCAAGGCAAGGAACTGGAAGAGCAAGCCAAAAATATCCCTGGCTGTCTGGCGCAGCAGTTGTCCGGCAAAATGGACGATATCAATTGCCTTGTGGCGGCTATCCCGGCTCTCGATAAACTCATCGAAGGATTAGCACAGCCGACCGCAAAAAATTAACTACTAACTCCATAGCGGCTATGCTGCATTTAATCAAGCAATCAATGGATTTACAACAATATATGAGCGACGCCATTCGGCGGATTATGGCGAAAGCCTATCGCAATGTGCTGAGTAATCCGCGCGAGGCGAAGACGGTCTTTCGTCTGCAGAATACGTTCCTCAAATCCGAGAAACGCCGCCGGCAGGTAACTGAAGAAGCGGGTGTGGAAGTGCCTCCGTTTCTGATTTGCAGCATCTCCACGGAGTGCAACCTGTCCTGCAAAGGTTGTTATGCTCGTACGAATGGCATTGCTGATAACCCTGGTAAGAGCACGCGACCAACGCTCACACCTGAGCAGTGGCGGGATATTTTCACCGAGGCTTCTTCGCTTGGCATCAACTTCGCCCTTTTGGCAGGTGGTGAACCGATGATGCGCAAAGATATCCTAGAGGAAGTAGCGAAAGTGGAAGATATGATTTTCCCTATTTTCACCAACGGCACACTCATCGGACCGAGTTATATAGCATTCCTCAAAGAGCACCTCAACCTCATTCCTGTTATCAGCATCGAGGGTGCAGAGCATGGTACGGATTCGCGTCGCGGCAAGGGTATATACAAGCGTGCGATGCTGTCTGTGGAGGAACTGCACAAAGAGGATTTGTTCTTCGGCGTCAGTATCACCGTTACCACGGAGAATTTTGCGCTTGTCACTTCTGACGAATACGTGGATCATCTGCGTGAATTGGGATGCAAACTGATTATCTATGTGGAATATGTGCCTACTGAGCCAGGAACGGAGCATCTGGCGTTCGGCGAGAATGACCTGGAGATGATGGAAGCCGTGCAAGCACATCAGCGTGAGCGTTATACGGATATCATCATCATCTCTTTCCCCGGCGACGAGAAGCATATGGGCGGTTGCTTGGCGGGCGGTCGCGGATTCTTCCATATCGCCCCGGACGGAAATGCCGAGCCATGTCCATTCTCGCCTTATAGTGATAGCAATGTGCTCACGCTGGGCGTCAAAGGGGCGCTGCAATCGCCTCTATTCAAGAAACTGCGGGCTGTACACCTCGTGGGCGGAGAGCACTCCGGCGGATGCGCTTTATGGGAGCATCGCGACGAAGTTGAGGCTATGATGAACTAAAATGATGAAATTGCAAATTTAAAATACTAAATTATTCGTATGCAGACAGCTATTCGTTATTACAGCAAGTTCGGCCATTCTGCCAAGATGGCGCAGGTGGTCGGCGAGGTAACAGGTGTAAAACCTGAGAGTGTAGCTACACCGCTTGCTGAAGAAGTGGACATCCTCTTCATCGGTGCAGGTGTGTTCCTGGGCAAGGTGAACGGCAGTATTAAAGAGTTCGCACGCTCACTCGACCCCAAGAAAGTGAAGAAAGTAGTGTGCTTTGGTTCGTCCGCCATCATCGACTCGCCCGTTCCGCAGTTACGGAGGATTTTTGAGGAACTCGGCTTTAACGTGGCCGCAGATTCCTTTACCTGCCGTGGAGCTATGGGACCTGTTCATAGCGGACATCCTGACGAGAACGATTTGCAGGCGCTCCGCAAATTTGTGCAACAAATCTACGGTTAGTATGAAAAGAGATTATTCCAAATGGTGTAGCGTGGCGCTAATAACCGCCATCTATGTCCTTGCCGGCGTGGCTGGAGTGCTGTTGTTCCGCTTCACAGCGCCGGTTATCGCAAGTCCCATCGTCCGTCTTTTTATGGCGGATGTGCTGGCTACTATCATTGTTTGGGCGTTCGGGTTGCTCTATGAGAACGTGTCGGTCTACGATCCCTATTGGAGTGTCTTCCCGCCCGTCGCGTTTCTCATCTGGGCATTTTACACGGGTGTGTGGACGTTGCCTGTCGTATTACTCCTGTTGGCGTCATGGTACTGGGGCTGGCGGCTCACGCGCAACTGGGTGATTACCTTCAAAGGCATTGCCCATGAAGATTGGCGCTATACCAAATACCGCAGTCAGCATCCGCTCGTCTTCCATGCCATCAACTTCTTTGGTCTGAATATGGTGCCTACGCTGGTGGTCTTCGCCGCTATGTTACCGGGATTGCAACTCTATGACTTCCCTGTAACAGGTAACCTTTCCCCGGTAGCCCTTATCATCCTATACTTCGGCTTCCTCGTATGCCTTGCTTCTGCCACTATCCAACTCATTGCGGATAAGCAGATTCATGACTTCCGCGCGGCTAATCCCGGCAAGTACTGCACTGTGGGGCTGTGGAAGCACGGTCGGCATCCGAACTATTTCGGTGAGATTCAGTTCTGGTGGGGCATATGGATTATGTACGCCGCCTGTGGAGGTTTCGACTGGTTTATCTGCGGGCCGATAGCCATGACGGCTTTGTTCCTTGGCATCAGCATACCGCTCATGGAGAAGCGGCAACTCGCCAACAAACCCGGCTACGCTGAGTATCGCAAACAAACTCGCATATTGATTTAACTGCTATGCAAACTGTCAAACTGAACAACGGCGTTGCGATGGTTGGTGCAGATACGGGTTTCCGAGACTTTGCAGACCCGAACTATCTGCGTCGTATCATCGGCATGTTTAATATATAACTGCTGATGCCGCTGACAAATAGGCATATTGTCTTTGATTTCGGTGGCGTGCTGATGAAGCATGACAAGGAATCTTGTCTGAATGCCTTGCGTCAACTCATGCCGGATGATGTCATAGCCAATATCCTTGGATTCGGAAATAGCAAAGCTGGTACGCTACGGACGCAGTTTGAGATAGGTGCATGCAGTGAGCGCTTTTTTCTGGACCATGTCCTGGTGCTTTGCCAACCTGGTACGACCGAGCAACAGCTCATTGACGCATGGAATAAGATACATGCTGGCATCTCGGATGAAGCATGGCAAATGATAAAGCAGTTGCGCGCAGAGGGATATCACACCTATCTCATGTCGAATACGGATGAGATTCATTGGAACCATACGCTGGAACTTTATCAGCGGCAAATCGAAACTTCTTTTGATGACGTGTTTTTGTCCTTTGAACTCGGAATGGCTAAGCCTGCAGAATCGTTCTTTCGGTATGTCGCAACTGTCTTGGGCAACGGACCAACTATCTTTGTAGATGATATGGAAACGAATCGCGAAGCGGCAGAGCACTTCGTTGGCTGGCATACCTGCGCCACCATGCAAGAGTTGCGTATATGAAGGCGCATATTACCTACTCCCGACTGGGGGTAAGAACTCCCAACCGAGGGTGCAGACCCCCTTTATATACAAAAGAGACACCGTTTGGTGTCTCTTGCGGAGAAAGGGGGATTCGAACCCCCGGTACGGTTACCCGTACGACAGTTTAGCAAACTGTTGGTTTAAGCCACTCACCCATCTCTCCGTAGCTTAAATTATCAAAAGCGGGTGCAAAGGTACTGCTTTTTTTTCATATACGCAAATTTTTCTCTAAAAAAAGATAAAAAAATGTAAGAGCTACACAAAAAAAAAAGCAGGTTGTCTCCCGACAACCCAATCTTTTCATTTAACCTTAAATCTAATACCATGAAAAACACGGTGCAAAAGTACTGCTTTTTGACAATATGACCAAATATTTTACGAAAAAAGTGTTAAAAATCTAAAATATGCAAACTATACCTTGCAAAATGGCATAATTATGCAATATCTGCGAATTTTATGACAGAATGTTTGCTCTCTCGCAAAATGAATAGCAAAGTGTTAGTCGCAAAGCGAGAATAAGTCTTCTCTGGGATTGACCAGCATAACCGGTACTAATGCTTTTCGGATGGCGTGACGCTCAGGTGGACCGAATAGGATATCATCCAGACCATATTCACGGCTGGCAGTAAGAATGAGCAAGTCATGCCGGAAATCTCTCTGGCGCTCTGACGCTTCTGCCATCAGCTTGAACGAGTCTTTTCGTGCCTCTACCACCTCATAGGAGATGGTCTCTCCGGACTTCTCGCTTACCGCCTTGATATGTGTTACGATACGGTTTACATTCTGCTGCGCATGCGAACCGAAATCATGGGCTTTGAGCAGAATGATATGCGCTCCTGTCTTGCGTGCGATATAGGTGCAAATCTCGGCTTTATATACCTCTTCCTCGAGCATTGAGACGGGTACCAGGAGCCTATGCAGCGGCTTTACGCTCATTGTATTGGTGATGAATACATATGGCCGCCGTTCCTCGCGGCATTCGTCTAGGTGCCGCTGGATGACCCGCCTGTTGTTCTCGCATTCTATCAGGCGTATATCGTCGTTATTATCCCAAATCATTTGTCCCAATGTATGGTGTCCATCGTGTGGCGGTACTGCTTAGCGGCAGCGGAGTGATTTCCGTAGGACGATGAGAAGATATGGGTGTTGTTCAGTTCCGGGCTCGCGCACATGAATAGGTAGTTCGTTTCCGGTGCGTCAAGTACCATATCCATCGTCGCCGGTGCTGCGCAACGGATAGGTCCGGGCGGCAGACCGGGGTTTTTATAGGTGTTATACGGCGAATCGACATTTAGATGGCGATACAGAATACGCTTTAATTTGAAGTCACCCAGCGCATATTTGATGGTAGGACATGCCTGCAGAGGCATACCTTTGCGAACGCGGTTGATATACAGGCTGGCTATCACCGGCATCTCCTGTTTGTTATGGCTCTCGCCTTCCACGATAGATGCAATAATTGCCACCTCGATGGGCGTCAATCCAATAGAGTCCGCCTTGGCGCGTCGGCGCTCGTTCCAGAAGACGTTATATTCCCGCTGCATCCGTTTGAACAGGCCTTCGGGCGTAATATTCCAGAATACCTCATATGTATTTGGGATGAACAGGCAACGGCTGGTTTCTTTGTTCATGCCGTACGGCTCCAGAAATGCATCGTCCTCCAGGTATGGCAGTAGCGTTGCGCTATCCATCTGCAGGTGGGTTGTCACTTTGCCTGCTAGTTCTTCCCGCGTACGGATATTATTGGTCCAGGTAATGCGCACAGGCGTCTGATAGCCGTATTTGAGTCGTTCAATCAGCTCGCGGTCGCCTATCTGCGCCGGGAATACATAGTGTCCCGGTTCCGGCGTGTTGAACACCAAAAAACGCATATGCATCTTCAGGTCGGTCTCGGAACTGATGTCATAATCCTCTCGCAGCAGATTGAGCACCGAGTCGATGGACGCACCCTCATAGATATTATATGCATGCTCCTGATAGTCTCTCGCGCGGAAGTTGCATATATTCCAGCGATAGTACTGCTCGGCTAAAAACACCGAGATAATTACTGCCAATACGCCGATACTGATTAGAATGGCGCGAAGAATGTAACGTTTCTGTACCATATTATTTCCCTCCTACTAAACGTTTGATTTCCGATAGTTTGTTAAGCGCCTCAAGGGGCGTTAAATTGTTAATATCCAGGCTTTTCAATTCGTCGCGTATTTGTTCGAGCACAGGGTCGTCCAGTTGGAAGAAGCTCAACTGCATGCCCTCGCGTGTCTCGCCCAGATGGGCTCTGGCGTTGCTGTCGGCGCTGGTATTGGCTGCGCCTTCCAAATCTGCCAGTATGCGGTTGGCGCGCTCTACAATAGAGGCCGGCATGCCTGCCAGTTTGGCTACATGAATACCGAAACTGTGCTCGCTGCCGCCGCGAACGAGCTTGCGCAGGAATATCACTTTGCCGTTCACCTCACGCACCGACACGTTATAGTTCCGGATGCGCTCGAAGGTCTTCTCCATCTCGTTCAACTCGTGGTAGTGCGTGGCGAAAAGCGTCTTCGCATGCCCGCGGTTCTCATGGATGTATTCCACAATCGCCCATGCAATACTGATGCCGTCATAGGTGCTCGTGCCGCGTCCCAGCTCATCGAATAGCACCAAACTGCGTTCGCTCAGGTTATTCAATATAGATGCCGCTTCGTTCATCTCCACCATGAATGTCGATTCGCCTAAAGAGATATTGTCGCTCGCCCCTACACGGGTGAAAATCTTGTCCACCACGCCGATAGAGGCGCTTTCTGCAGGCACGAACGAACCCATCTGCGCAAGCAGCACAATTAGCGCTGTCTGGCGGAGTAGGGCGGATTTACCAGCCATATTCGGGCCGGTGATGATGATGATTTGCTGCCCGTTATTGTCCAGCAGTACATCATTGGCGATATATTGCTCTCCGAGCGGTAGCTGTTGTTCAATAACAGGGTGCCGGCCCTGGTGAATATCTATCACGAGGCTGTCGTTCACCTCCGGACATACATAGCGATACTCCGCCGCAACGGTAGCAAAACTCAATAGGCAATCCAGTTGTGCCAGCACGTTTGCGTCCAGCTGTATTTGCGGCACCCATTCGCATAACGCCAGCATCAACTCCTGATAGAGCCTGTTCTCGATGATTTGTATCTTCTCCTCTGCGGTCGTTATTTTCTCCTCATAGGTCTTCAGTTCTTCGGTGATGTAGCGTTCCGCATTGACCAGCGTCTGTTTGCGAATCCATTCCGCCGGCACTTGGTCCTTGTAGGTATTGCGCACCTCCAGATAATAGCCGAAGACGTTGTTATAGCCTATCTTAAGGCTCTGAATACCGGTCTTTTCTATCTCGCGTTGCTGAATCTGCAGCAGGTAGTCTTTTCCGTCCGATTGAATGGCGCGCAGTTCATCCAGTTCTGTATCCACACCGCGTGCGATGATGTTTGGCCTACCTTGTGCTAACGGCGGGTCGGGCACTATCTCACGCTCTATACGCATCCGCATCTCCGAGCATGGGTCCAGTTGCTCGCCCATTAGACTCAGATAGGCGTTCTCCCGCGCCTCTTCACATATGCGCTTCACCGGTGCTACGGCACGCAGGGCACGGCCTAACTGAACCATCTCACGCGGACCGATGCGACCAGTGGAAACCTTGCTCACAATGCGCTCCAAATCGCCTACTTGCGTCAGTGCCTCACGCAGTGTCTCGCGTGCTTCGGGGTTCTTGAATAGATGTTCAACCACCGTCTGCCGGTTACGAATCGGACGCACTTCTTTCAGCGGAAACGACATCCAGCGGTGGAGCATACGGCCGCCCATAGGCGTGATAGTACGGTCGATGATATCGAAAAGGGTCTTGCTGTCCTCGGTCTGTCCGCCGGTCAGCTCCAGATTGCGGATGGTGAAGCGGTCCAGCCACACGTATTTGTCTTCTTCTATGCGGCTAAGGTGCTGAATATGACCAGTTTGCAGGTGTTGCGTCATATCCAGATACATCAATATACCGCCTGCTGCTGTCACGCCGGCAGGCATCTTCTCCAGGCCGAAACCTTTCAATGAACTCACGCCCCAAAGCTTTTGCAAACGCTCGCGCGCTGTGCTCTCCACCAGCATCCAGTCTTCCAACTCAAAGGTGAAGAACTTACTGCCGAATAGGTTCTCCAGCTCTGCCTTACGTCCGCGCAAGTGCAGCACTTCTTTCGGCGCAAAATTCGTCAGCAGTTTGTCGATATAATCGCTGTCGCCTTGTCCGGCTACGAACTCACCGGTGGAGATATCGAGGAAAGCCACGCCGATGGTATGTTTCTCGAAATGCAGGCATGCCACCCAGTTGTTCTCTTTCTGCGTAAGCGTCGTGTCCGAATAGCTCACACCGGGTGTCACCAGTTCCGTCACACCGCGTTTCACCAGTTTCTTTGCCAGCTTCGGGTCTTCCAACTGGTCGCAGATCGCCACGCGCAGACCGGCACGAACCAGCTTCGGCAGATACGTGTCGAGGGCATGGAATGGAAAGCCCGCCATCTCGGTGGCTTGTGTACCGCCGGCCCCGTTGCTTCGGTGCGTCAGCGTGATATTCAATATCTTGCTCGCCCGCACCGCATCCTCCGCGTATGTCTCGTAGAAGTCACCGCAACGGAACAGCAGCATCGCATCCGGATACTGCGCTTTGATGTCGCGAAACTGCTTCATCATCGGTGTAATTTCTTCTTTCATCCTTTATTTGCTTTTATCTTTGAGCAGCTTTAGCTGCGGTCCATTGTCCATTGTCCATTGTCCATTGTCACCTTAGGTCCACTGTAATCTTCAGGTTATACCGTCTTCCGGTTAGGTAATTCGGGCTTGCCCATTGTTGTCCGTACGCGTCCGCCACCCAGAAATACGAGTTCACGTTGCGCCAGCCCACCAGGTTGAAAACCTCGAATTGTATTGCCCACTGCTTCACATGCTTGGCGCTCGGCGCGCGCATGAATTTGGTTGTCTTCTCGTTGAAGATATAGGTGGCGCCTAAATCAATGCGTTTGTAGGTCGGCATACGGCCCCATGCCTCGTTGTTGCGCGGAGCGTAGAAGGGCTGGCCTTCCGCAAACTGCATCTTCAGGTGAAATTTCAACTGCGGCAACTGCGGCAGGTAGTCTTGGAACAGCATTGAGAAGTTCCATCGCTGCTCATTCGGGCTCGGAATCCATAGATTCGAACCGATGAAGCGCTGACGTGCCACCATTGTGCTGAACGAAATCCAACTGTCCGCACCGGGCACTAATTCGCCGTAAAGCTTCAGGTCCAAACCGCCGGCATAGCCATGCGAGTCATTCTTTCCTGAATACCGAACCCGCACATTATCAACGGTATAGCTCTCCATTCGGTCGATATATTTGTAGTAACCCTCTGCCGTCAGTTTGAATGGACGACCCCATGCGCGGAAATAATAGTCGCCGCCGAGCACCACATGCACAGACCGTTGCGCCCGCAGATCCTTGTTCAGCCGGATACGCGTTACGCCTAACGCGTCCGTCACCGTGTCGCGCAACTCTTTGTAGAACGGAGCCTGATAATACAGACCGGTCGCCAAGCGGAAACACACATCGCGTTTCCAGCCCGGAATCCATTCGATGCTCGCGCGCGGAGAAGGCAGCACTTCGTTGTTCCAGCTCCACCACTGCAATCTGCCGCCTACGGTTAGAATCCACTGCCCCGCCTTTGTGTTCCATTTATGCTCGTTCTGGATGTAGGCTTGCAATCGTCCGGTCTTCATTTCGCTAAAACCCCGCAGGCTGTAAAACAGCTCCATCGAGCTTCCGTCATTGGGCAGCGAATAGCCGGCACTGTCGCGCCATTCCCATTCGGATATTTGGTCTTTTATCAGCTCAGCCTGTCCGCTCACACCCCAATAGAGTGTGTTGCTCCCGCTTTTCCACGAGCCGTTATGCGCTAAGGTGATGACGCCCGCCTCAAGGCTGTTTCGCGCGTGCTGGTGGTATAGACCGGTGCCTAACACATCGGTCTGGCCGCTCATCGGGTCCACTTGTTCGCCACTTCGGCTGGAACTGTTCTGACCCGCCGGAGCATTGGAGAGCACGTATTCGCCGGTGATGTCGAAGTTCTCCCGCTCGTTGGTATAGAATCCGCTTGCGTCAAACCCAATACTGATTTTGTCGTCGCTTTGAGCGGTTTCGCCGCGGTCTTTTGTCTTTCTACGTTCTACTGTATATTCTCCCTTTGCGCTCAGTGCTGCAAAAGCCGTCAGGAACTTGTCTTTCTCCTGGCCTTCATAATAAATACTCAGGTGTTTGGCGTTCTGCCCGCCGAAACTCTCACTCAGGCTGTCCGGCTGAAAACGATAGTCGTTCTGACTCACATTACCCAAAAACGACATTGACCACTGCCCCTTGTCGCTTTGAGCGGCTTCGCCGCGGTCTTTCGACTTTCTACTTTGTACTTTCCACGTGATAAACGTCTGATAATCAATATATGTCGGCTGATAATTGCCTGCGGTGTTCAACCCGCCTAACATATACTTACTGGTCTTGTAGCGCAGACCGTGCATCATCGAATAGGTGCTGTCGCCGTGCCCCACATAGAGTTGTGCGCCAAGCAGACTGGCACTCAGACTTGCCTCAAAGGTCTGCGGACGCTTGTAGGTGATGTCCAAAACCGATGACATCTTATCGCCGTATTTCGCGCTAAAGCCGCCGGCAGAGAAACTCACGTTCTCCACCATCTCCGGGTTTACAAAACTCAGTCCTTCCTGTTGCCCGCTGCGGATGAGCAGAGGCCGGTGTACCTCTATGCCGTTCACATATACCGAGTTCTCGTCGAACGAACCGCCGCGCACGTTGTACTGGCTGCTCAGCTCGTTGGTCTGACTCACGCCGGCAAAGGTAATCAGCAGACTCTCGATGCTGCCGCCTGTCGCATCCGGCATGACGCGCGTGGTGCCGGCGTCTATCTGGTCCATCGTACCCTGCGTATGTTTGATGCCGCGCACTTCTATCTCCGTCAGCATCTGTTCGTCTGTCAGCATCTGCACATTGATGTTGAGCACCTCGCGCAGGTCTATAATACGTTGCTGCACCGTGGTATAGCCGATCATCGAGAAATGCAGCACCACGGTATCTGCTTCATCCAGCAGCAGCTCATAATATCCGTTTTTGTTGGTTGATGTACCGCCTAATAACTGCTTGTCATCTTGATTGCTCGTCCATGCCGCCACGTTCGCCAATTCGATTCCCACATTGTCCTGGTCCACCACGTACCCATATACGCGTGCCGTGCGCGCGTACAAAGAAAACGTGCTCAAAAAGAGCAAGCCCCACAAATGTACTATTTTTAAGATTTTACTCATTTATACGTGCTCGGTATCATCTCGGACTCTTCTCGTAGGCAATTCGTACTCATTACCTATGCACAAAAATGTACTATTTTTAAGATCTAATATCTTTGAGCGAAGCGTTCTTTCTACTTTGAGCGCAGCGGTCTTTATTCTTTGAGCGAAGCGTTCAGTTCTTCAATGTAAGCCACCAGCTCTTCTCCTCCCAACCCGGTCTCTGAACTTGTCACAAATACCGGCGGTAGCTCTTCCCATTCTTCTAACAGCCGCGTTTTGTATGCCTCCACATTCTCGCGCAACCGCACTTTGCCCAACTTATCGCCTTTGGTAAACACTATCGCAAAGGGCACGCCGTTCTCGCCTAACCAGTTGATGAACTCCAAGTCTATCTTCTGCGGCTCGTGACGGCAATCGACCAGCACAAACAGGCAAACCAACTGTTCTCGCAGCAAGCAATACCGCTCAATCATCCGCTTTAGCGCTTCCCGCTGTTTCTGTCCTGCCTGTGCATACCCATATCCCGGCAAATCCACCAAATGCCACTCTTGGCTTTGAGCGACAGCGTCGCGGTCTTTTGTCTTTCTACTTTCTACTAAAAAATGATTTATCAGCAGTGTCTTTCCGGGTTTCTGACTTGTCTTGGCGAGCTTCGGGTTATGGCACAGCATATTAATGAGGCTGGATTTCCCCACGTTACTTCGCCCGATGAACGCATATTCCGGCAGCCCGCTCTGCGGACAATCCTTCACATCCGGACTAGAGATGATATATTGTGCGTTTTTTATCATAACTATTAATTGGACCACAAAAGTACTGCTTTTTTTTGACATATGCAAGAGTTTGTGCCGAAAAAAAACTCCCGCGACATTCTCATGCAGCGGGAGCCGAATAACTTTTATTTAACTAATTAACCTCGTGCAGAATGCACAAAGGCTTTTTTTATGGTATGTATTAATGAATTGCTTGACCCATCGCGTTATAACGAACACCGTTCTTCCTCAGTATTGTCCAGAGCGGTAGCAGGAGTCTTAGTGAAGACAATTTTGTAGATACGACCCATAGCCGGACCAACGACATCTCCATCGCGTGATTGCGGATCGGTAGCATCAGGAATGTAGAACGTGATTTCAACGTTACCAGCAGATACACTAATAGCTTCAGTGTCTTTTTGATCTTGGCTAGCCGAACCTTCTGCAGACATTGTCTCATTTACTTTAACGTGACGATAAGGTCTTTTACCACCAGTGTTAGAATAGGTAACTACAACTGTTCCAGCAACAGTAGTATTAAACTTAACCTTGTTCCCTTGGAAATAGGTTCCACGGTTAGCAAATTGTGCAATACCAGAAAGAGCAGCCGCATTGAATGTATTAGCTGGACTAATCAATACATCTGCAAAGTTGAACTCTTCTGCGTTTGTCGGAAGAGTAGTCGCTGTTTGCTCACCAGTAGCGCTTCCTGCATTCGTCCAGTCCCATGTGGTACTTTCGCTGATAGAAGCCAGTTCCGTTGCTGCTGCGCGGGTGTAGCTGATAATATAGTTGTTTACCGTTGTGCCATCTTCAGCTGTTACAACAACGGTGTCTGCGCCATCAGTAATAATGTTGTTCTTAAGTACAGCAGTAGCGTACGGAGCATCATTGGCGGTATAAGTGATAGTAAGTTTCTCATAAACCCCAATCTCACCTACAGCATAAGCAAAAGTTGCGGCGTCAAAGGCAGGATCCAGAGTTTTACCTGCTACGGAAAGCGCGCTCAGCGTAGCATCATCGCTGATATTTACAGTAATTGTGCAACTCTTTTCTATAGCACCACTAGTATTGAATTCGTTTGCTGCATATGCTGTGAATACATATGAACCAGCAGCATTCGGAGTGAATACATAATCTGCGGTTTTGCTAACTGTATCTCCTGCAAGAATCCATCCTATTTTGGTAGCTGCAGCATCCAAATTGGTGATAGACAGGTTAACATCATCTCCCTTACGGGCAGAAGAAGATGCCGGTATTGTAAAATCAGTAACAGGGGTCTTTTGACTTATATTCAAAGTTACGCTCTCTTCTACCTCACAGTGTGTGCCATCTTTTGCTTGGGTAGCTGTTACTACATATGTGCCGGCAACTGTCGCCGTAAACTTGCCCTCTGAAATAGATGCATCGGAAGTAGCAACTCCACCTTTCTTAATGTCCCATACAATATCACTTGTATTGTCGGAACTATATTCCAAATCAATAGCATCACCAACAAATCCAACAGCATCATCAATGATAGAAGCGTTTGGGTCGGAACATGCAGGTCCTACAGTCGTGACTAACTTAATCAAACCAATTTTGTCTGCCGATACTTTTATATAATATGTACCAGCAGCTAAATTTGTTGCCTCAATTTTATAAACTTTGTTCGTTGCTGCACAGTTCACATATGCCAAATCAGTGCTTGCTGGAGCTGCATTGGTTGTCTTAATAGCAATGGCCTTATCTGCTGTGTTAGTTTGCACATAAGCTGTCACAGTTGCTATGTAACCGGATTTTACATCAATTTTAATATTATTTCCATCACTACTACCGCCAAAACGGGGCGCTTTCAAACCTGCTTCTATCCCATAAGTTGCATCAGCGACAGTGGTAACTGGTGAGTTTGAGTAAGCTTTCATGGAGTTAAATGTAAACTTAATTTCAGTTTTATCTACATTTGCTGTGTTCACCCCACTAGACGTGGCCATGTAAATAGTGTAATCAGCTCCCCACATACTCATCGAGAACAATGCCATTAAGGCTAAAGAAAATAGTTTTAGTTTTCTCATAATGTTAAAATTTTTAAAGTTAAACGATATAATTGGTTAATTTGTTGTTTTATTCTTTATATTTTTGTTCTGTATTTTCTTTCTGCCACTTGCACGTGGTTTTTGTGTGGTTTTTACGTGGTCATTACGTGTTCCCACACACAAAAAGCGGTAAACCCGCATATTGGATTTACCGCTTTTGCTGATAAAAAGAGTAGATGTGATTTTAGTAAATCACCATACTTTGTGGGATAATACGTTGAATATAAACGATATTATCTTCTATTGAATACAGAATCGCCATCTTCTTGAAATTCAAACGGCGTATCTCATATCCATACATGTACGACAACTCAGGAACTATTGGGAAATAATCTGCTCCGTTAGCCAACCACTGCATTTTGGTGTTTAACTCACCTACGTAGCGTTTAGCTGTTATGGGAGCACGATAGTATTCTTTAATGGCATTGCGCAGATTAATAAGATCGCTTTGCGCTTTGTCTGTAACCTTAACCTCAAAACGAGCCATTATTGCGCTTCTCTAATGTCATGTAATCCGTAGTGCTGACCTAAGTCTTTGCACAATTCGTCGTAAACCTCCTCCCATGAGCGTGCAGGTTTATTCCGCCAATTGGCATCTATGAGAGATTCGCTCGTAACTTGCTCGTCAAGCGTTAATACATCTTCCTTTTGTAATGTCGCTTGCATTGTATAATTCCTTTCTTTTCAATTTTGCTCGCAAAATTACTACAAATTTCCGACATACGCAAGCATTTGGACAAAAAAGTGCAATCTTTTTACTTTTTGCGGTAAATCTCAATACTTCAAAGATCATTATTCATATTATTGTCCGCGCGCATGTCGTGCATATATACACACAAAAAAGCGCAGACCTCTCGTTGCTTACTCATCAACAGAGGCCTTCGCATTGCCTTTAGGGTCAAATAAACAACAGGAAACCTACGCTGATATGACAAACCGCCTGCCAGAAACGGCAGATACGGGGGAATATTGTCACACCCATAGGCATCTATTGCGACTTTGATTTTGACCCTTGATTGTTAGAAAGTTGCGAAGTTCCTGTTGATCAAACGCAAAAACGTAATAAACGCTATATATGTCTGAAAATCCACCCTACACGAAGAGACATTTCCCTCCAGCGTAGATTTTCGACTGCAAAATTACAAATAATATTTCATATATGCAAATTTGTAAAGTAGATTTTGCAATTTTTTCACAAAAAGCAACAAAAAAGCGACCTTTCAGCCGCTTTTTTCACTCATTCACTCACTCATTCACTCATTCACTCATTCATTCATTCATTCATTCATTCATTCATTCCCTACGCCTCCTTGCCCAGATGATGAAGATATCAAGACACACGATTGTCACTATACCGGCAATGACGTACCCTAACCATCGCACATCCGGGGCGATATTCAGGCCCTCCGGCGCAATCAGGATATAACTGCTGCACACCATCGTCATAAATATAGCCGGAAAGAGCGCTATCATGTATCCGTTGCGATGTCCTTTCTTATACAGCCAAACCGCACCGGCCCAGAGCGTGAAGCAGGCAAGCGTCTGGTTCGTCCAAGCGAAATAACGCCAAATGACATTGAAATCCACGAAAATCATGCCAAAGACGCTTAGGAACAGCGGTAAGGCAATCTCTAAACGGTGAGGTATTGAACGTTGCTCAACGTGCATAAAATCCGCTACTATCAATCGTGCGCTGCGCAATGCCGTGTCGCCGCTCGTAATCGGAGCTGCTATCACACCGATGATGGCTAAAAGACCGCCTACTTTGCCTAACCAGCTTCGGCTGATCTTGTCAATCACCAGCGCTGCGATGTTCTCTCCGGGATGCTGTGCCGCAAAGGCCTGCAGACCGTCAATGCCATACACTCCTTCTTCCGGATTTGCAAAGAAAGTGCCTGCTGCTGCAGCCCAAATAAGCGCCAAGATGCCTTCTGCCACCATCGCGCCATAGAATATCCAGCGACCCTGACGCTCATTCGTTATGCATCGCGCCATAATAGGACTTTGCGTGCCGTGGAAACCCGAGATAGCGCCGCAAGCAATGCTTACAAACATCATTGGGAACAGCGGCAAACCGTTTGTCTGGCGGTTGTGCAAACCGTCAAAAACCTCCGGCATCTCGCTGCTGTGCCAACCGAGCATCACCACCATGATGCCTAAACCCATAAACAGCAATATAGCGCCGAAGAAAGGGTAGAACCGACCGATGAGCTTATCAACCGGCAGAACGGTAGCTAAGGCGTAATAGCAGAAAATGATGAGCACCCAAGCGATTGGAATAACATGCCCGTGGTACGGAATGGCTTGCAAACTCTCCAAACCTTGCAGCAGCGTTGCCGGACCGCTCAGAAAAGTGGTCGTCAGCAATATAAGCAGTACCAGACTCAAAACGCGCAGGAACTGCTTCGTGTGCTTGCCCAACTCGTCACCCACAATCTCCGGAAGCGAAGCTCCCCCCTTGCGGATAGAGAGCATACCGCTCAAATAATCATGCACACCGCCGCCAAAAATAGTACCGAATACAATCCATAGAAATGCTGCCGGACCGTAGAAAATACCCATAATAGCACCGAATATCGGGCCAAGGCCGGCGATGTTAAGAAACTGAACCAGGAAAATACGCCATGGCGCCATGGGCACAAAGTCCACGCCGTCTGTCATGGTCAATGCCGGAGTCTTGCGCTCTGGCTCTATTCTGAAAATCTTCTCAACAAACGTGCCGTAAGTAAAGAAACCTACGACCAACAGAATCAATGCAACAATAAAAGTAATCATCAGTCGTCTATGCCGATAAACTCAAAGTTGCGGTTGAACTTCAAGTCGAGCTTATTGTTCAGTTCGGCTTTCCAACCCCACATATCATTCTTGCTCCATTCAACGATGAAAGCCTGCGGGAACTGCGTCTTCACATATTCCAGCACAGCGGCTGGAATAAGAGCATCCGGCACTGCCTGCAGTTTGCAATCTACCTTCTCCAGACTGCCGTCGCCCTCGAACTTCAGCTCTGCGCCATCATTGAAGCGCACTTCATACTCTTTGCTGAAAAGCTCACGGTCCATCGTCACGTACGCTACATTCTCAACGGCGAAATGTTCGTTAACCACTTGTTGAGCGGCTGCAGGAAGTTGCTCAAACGGGATGATTTTGTCCTTGGCGCATGCACTCATACTCATGCATACAGCGGCCAGAATAACATAAATACTCTTTTTCATAATTCCAATGTTTTTAATTCCTAACCTTTGCGACTGCAAAGGTACAGCTTTTTTTTGACATATGCAAGAAAAAATGAAAAAAAGCCAAATCCTCCCTCAATACCGATTTGCGGTATGAAGGCCGTAGCGCAACCCAACAACAATGGTAGTAGTTGTGGTTAATGTACATAGTTACGGATTCGAGCATTGCCGCAGGCAATAATCGTTCGAACGAAGTGAGATAAGAACCCAGACCGATCTGCGGTTTGAATGCCGTAGCGCGACCTAACAACAATGGAAGCCGTTGTAGTTAATGTACATAGTTTCGGATTCGAGCATTGCCGTAGGCAATAATCGTTCGAACGAAGTGAGATAAGAACCCAGACCGGTTTGCGGTTTGAAGGCCGTAGCGCCTTCTAACAGCAAAGGCCACCATTTGGTGACCTTTGCTGTTAAGTGGGCGTTTACGGATTCGAACCGCAGACCCTCTGCTTGTAGGGCAGATGCTCTAAACCAGCTGAGCTAAACGCCCTTTCTCTCGAAAGCGGGTGCAAAGGTACTGCTTTTTTTTCATATGACCAAATATTTTTGAAAAAAAATGCAGTTTACCCCTCATTTTTTTGCATTTTGTCGCTCTTTATGGCCGAAAACACGGTAATTATACCATTTTTGACCCTCGTAACGGTGCAAGATGGCATAGCAAATTGTCGTTATTACAATGCCAACCGCCATACCTGCCAGCACATCTGCCGCGAAATGTTGACTCAGATAAATACGGCTGTAACCACCCAATGCCGCCAGCGCGAAAAATGCAACTTGCAGAAGAATGACGGCGGCTGACAATTCGCCTTGCCGGCTGGTTGCTTTGCCGGCAGATGGTTTGGCTGCGAGGTGTTGTCCGGATATTATACTAAGCGCAAAAAACAATGCAAAGAATGTGGTCGTATGTCCGGATGGGAACGAGAACCAATAATTCATCCGTACGCCCTCTACTATCGGTAACTGCACATCCGGCATGTTGGCTGCGAACCATGTGAGCGGACGTGGCGCATTGACGATGTGTTTGAATAGCTGCGTAGTGAGGGCCGCGAAAGTCAGTCCCGCTGTAGCCAACACGCCGTCCCCGATACGACTGAAAAGCAGCAGAGCCACGCATAGCACATACGGAAACCACTCTGCCACTTGTGTATAATACCTAAAGAATATATCGCGCGCGGGCGTGTGGTGGTCGCATAGCAGCAGGTGCAATTCACCTTTGGGAATATATAAAAGGGCTAAGCCCAATGCCACCATGAGCATTAGGCTTAGACCCAAGAATATGCTGTTTCTTTTAAGCATTCAAATCAGGACTTGGTGCTTATTGTACCCGCTGTCCGTAGATATCGTACATTTTGTCATCCTTGTAAATCACCATACGCCGGTTGACAAGTATCTTTCTTGCCGGCGCAGCCGCAGGAGAAGATGCATCAAATACCGGAACTTCCAAAATGGTCTGCTTGCAAGATGGAATGGTCACTCCCTTGTCATCGGTGAGCTCTACATAATATTCATCACCCTCGACGAAGATGCTGTCGCTGTGGTAAACGGATTGCGTAGCTCCTGGAATCGCGTCACCATTCCGATACCACTGGTAAGCCGTGAATATCCATCCTTCATTGCCGCCGCGTCCCGGCTTATAAACCGCAAGCACATTGTTGTATTTATACTTGAAGACGGAGTCCGGATAATTGACGGTGAAATCAAACCAGCGGTCGAGTGTATCTTGCGCGTTCTTATCAACTATACGTAATTCGCCGTGATATTTACCCGGAGAGAGGGTAGTGGTCGGCAGCGCTTGTGTTTGGGGTGTGCCATCCAACGTATTATCATTATTGAAGTTCACCTCTTGTGCATCTAATACGCCGGGTACGATAAATAGTACCGGATTCTGGATGTCACCTTTGGTCTTTTTATACGCGAGATCCAACTCTTCTCCCGGGCAGATGTGGTAATCATTTTGCACAACGCTCATATCAAGGCTGGTAATAACCGTCAAATGGCAGATGATGAGCGAATCGCAACCGGATGCGTTCTCTATCGTGCCCGTTACATCCTGGGATGCGTAATACCATTTTCCGAACATATATACGCTGTCCTTCTCTGTCCTGGAATACTCGTATTTGGAATCTCTACCGTAATCCACAATGTTGATAACCACATCGTCCGGACAATCGGCAAACGTAGTGTCATTGCCTCCATTTGCCAGCAAATCTGCTATTTGTTCTTCGGTTAATTGTGTGCCATCCGGCAGTTTGCCGTCCACAGAGATACATTCGTGTTTGAAACCGCCGGTAACTGTATCCTGACGTACTACGCGGAAGGAGAAGTGCATATCTTCATTAAACCGTTGGTTGGTACAATGATTGACATATACTGCCGCAATAGTTAAATCATACCATCCGGGACTCGTATAGGTGTGCGAAGTCTGTTTTTTCTCATCGTTGGTGGCACTCGGGCTGGCCGCATAGGTAATACCATCTCCGAAATCCCACTCAATGCTCTCATAATCGTTATTACCGATATTGAGTTTCATGTCAATCTCCTGACCAACGCAGAATACACCGGAATAGACACTGTCAATCATCAGCGGACTGCCATTAAATGTCACACTCCGCTGGATAGTGGACGAACCGCAAGAGTATGCGTATGATTCTCGTTCTCCATATCCATATACATGCGCCAAGAAACCTACATTTCCTTTCAAATGATGGTTACCGGATTGAATTTGAAGTCGTGCGTATGAATAATCCGGATTACCGGCAACGGGGTAGAAATATGGTTGCAGATTATGTGTACTGCCGTCAGGATCCGTCCATAACATATTGGGAACATCTGCGGTTGTAGTCACAATATTCATGTAATGGAGACTTGTACCTTTATCGTAGGTGGCAAAGTCAATTTCCTTAATTACTTGCTCTATAGGACTAATCCATAGCATTGCAGGATCGTTGATTCCATAATTGCTGCCATCTTCCGTATCATACCTATTGGAAACCATAAAGATATGTACACCTACAGGACAAGAAGTTGTTAAGTAGCAAGATGAGTCGGCTACGAGTGGACTTTCCAATTTACTTCCTTTAGGATAAACACTGGATTTCTGAGATGCACTATATGCTATCTCTTCACCAATTTCGAATGTCCAATAGTGTTTCTTGTCTACATTGAAATCAAATGTGTGTACCAAAATAGGATCTCCGTCTTCGTTATTGATATACACTTCAGTGCCATCATTAAGTGCCATGACGGCGATGATATCTCGTCTATGGTGGCGAGAAGCGGTGATGCCAAATTCAGAACCCCAATATGCTGTAGGTACAGCTTGCGAGAAAATATGATCACGGTCCTCGACCATATAAGGAATATTAGTGTGGGGACATCCCTGGAATACGGCAATCTTCTTACCATTTTTTGCCTTGACAGTCGTTCCGCTAAAATCCGCAGCGTCACCTGCTCCTTTGCCGGTCCATACATAATATACCTGACCTTTGTTTAAGGTAACATTCTGTGTCCCTGTTTTTCCTCCTGCCGTTTTGGCGGTTAGAGAATACTCCACTTCGGTATTATCCTCCACAGCAACGATAGCAAAGTGGCTACCACGCGAAGCTCCGTCTCCATCATGGTCGGAAGGCGGATATGTTTGGACAACATAATCGTCCAATAACGCTGCAGTAGGAAGTACATTGGTCGCATCAAAAGTTTTGCTAATGTAGTTACCTGCGAATAAAGAGATATCCTCCGTTGCTGTTACATGCAGCGCAGTATACGTTGCTTGCTCATTGGTAGTACTATAGCAATCTTGTATACGCAATTGGCGCCTAGGAGTTGCTGTTTGCGGAGCTGTGTTAGTACTGATTACTGTACTACTATTTGCTCTGACAGTGAACGTTGTGGTATAATTATTATTCGGATTCTCCACCGTCACTGAACATGCATTCTTGGCTGATATAGTCAATATCAGTTCAGTCGGATTTTGCTGTGCTTGCAGGAATGTTACCCAGAAGTCTCTACCTTCTGTAGAAGGAGTGGCTTGGCCCCACATCGGAAGAATGCTTGTTGCAAGCAGTGTTACCAACAATAATGATTTTAGTTGTTTTTTCATATAGGTATGTTATTTCTTCTTTACAAAATCTCAATCTCTACACGACGGTTGTTTTGACGGCCTTCGTCGGTGTCGTTGGTGTCAATCGGCTGGCTCTCGCCGCGACCTTCAGCTTGGATACGCTCCGGTGCGATACCGCGCTCGATGAGGTCTTTCATAACCGCGTTGGCACGTCCGTCAGACAGCTTCTGGTTAGCCGCGTCTTTACCTACATTATCCGTATGACCAATAATCTTTATACGTACTTGCGGGTTGCGCGCGAGATACATATATAGGTCATTAAGCGCTTCCTCTGAACTCGACAAAATACGAGTCTTGTTGGTCGCGAAATGGAGGTTCTTCACGATGAATACTTCGCCCTTCTTAATCGGTGAGAGTTGAATATTCATCGAGTCACCGATATTGGCAATTGCCATTTCCAGCGTGTCGTAACCCATCTGTGCAATATGGAGACGATAGCTCGGACCCTCAGCCAGCATGCGGCGTACAGAACCGGAAGCCGAATCGGTAACCAAATTGTATGCAGGCTCCGTGACATCGCTTTGGTAAATATGCACTGTTGCAGGAACGGGTTGTCCATTCTCTTTGTTGGTTACACGGATGCGCAATACAGGACGATGACGCATGGCGATGGTGACATACTCGGTGCTACCTACGTTCTCAATAGAGTAGGTCTGCGTAGTGTTATAGTATCCTTCCGCTTTAGCATCAACCGAGTACGAGCCAAGAGCGTGCTTCTGGCGCAAGCCCTTCGGGCTGATCTGCTTTTCACGCACAACGATCTTGCCGTTAGCGGTGTTGTGTGCTTCAATGATAGCAGCCGGTAGCGGTTCGTTGGTGTTAGCATCTACTACACTAAAGATAGTGTATGAAGGAGGCGGCGGTACAGGACGCTCTTTCTTGCCCGGCACCTCAAACTGGATGGCGAACTTCGCACCTACGAAGAGGTTATTGAGTTTCGTGTCACCATTCATGGCCAGGAAGGTGTTGGTGTTGTTCACCTCTACATTGTTTCCTGCAAAGGCTACCGGCAGTGCAGCGGGTGTATTATTGATGTTCAGCACACCGTATTCAGCGAACAACGAAACGCGATAGTGAACGTGCTCACGGCCGAACGGCTGACGCTGACCGGGTTTCACTTTCTTGGCTTTTTTCTTATCCGGCTGGGCCTGCAACCACTCATCCAAGTCAATACCTACTTCGGCTGCAATGCTGAGGTCGATAGGCTTGAACTGCATCTTGGTGTCGGTCTGACCATTCAGGTTGTGGATTCCCATTCCGTAAGGCTCCAGCAGCGCCGGGTCGGTAACCACGATGTCATATTGACCTCTATGGCTGTATCCCATGGGCAATTCATAGTGCAGTTTTGCTCCCAAGAGGAAGAAATAACGGCTGAACTGCGCACCGAACATAACGGGAATACCAATACCCAACATATTGCGTGTTTCGCGCAGATTATCAAACATATAATCATATGTTGCGCCGTAGGCTTGGTCGATACGGGTAGCAGTGAGACCATAAGCGGAAGTAGAGTTCAGGAAACGGAAGTCCAACCCTGTCTCGAAGAGGAAATGGCCATATTCGAGGTTGTAGGTTACATCCAAACCAGCACCCGGACCACCTTTGAGCTGCTGCAGCGCATTGCTTTGGTTAAGCGTTCCGGCTCCCATATAGGCGTTGTTCAACTTATCCATCATCGCTGCATAGCCGAGACGCAGACCCAGATTGAAATAAGAGATAACTTCCGTTTTTGGGTTCTCCAGACTTTCCTGGTATTTCTCGTAGTCACGCAGGGCTTTCTCTTCTTTTGCCTGCTCTGCGGCCGCTTTCTTGGCTTGCGCCTCTTGGCGTTCTTGTGCTACTTTAGCGCGCTCTTCGGCTGCTTTATCACGTTCCGCCTGTTTCTTGGCATTGTCTTTGGCAGCAGCGGCTTTCTTTTTCTCCGCTTCGCGTTTCTTGGCTTCTGCAGCCTTCTGTTTCTCGCGTTGCGCTTTGAGCTTAGCTTGTTCTTTCTTGCGTTTCTCTGCTTCTTTCTGTTTCTGCGCAGCAGCTTTCTGCCTGTCTGTCTGCGTTGCAGGAACAGGTTCCGGCATTGCGTATACCGCTATCGGCGCAGCATTCAAACTAAGAATAACACTGGCAATCAGTATGTGTTGAAATAAGTTTTTCATATTCGTGTCTCCTCTTAGTTTTACTTGTTAATGAAAAATTTGAAACTGCGCGTCGCCTTGCCCGTTACTACGCGGAGCAGGTAGAGACCATTCTCCTTCGGCGTCTCAATCGTGCAACCGCCATCCGGGATATCAAAGGTCTTATCTGCATAGATGCGACCGCTGGCGTTAATCCACTGTGCATAGCACTTCACATCGGTCTTACCTCCCCAATTAGCGTTGACGAACACTACATCGCCGACATTCATGTAGGTGGCGGTAATAAGCAGTTTATCAGGATCATTGACGAACTCATGCTGCGTGGCATCGGTGTTGAACGCCTTAGCGCAAGCACAAGTCTTCACTTCATCTGCGGTGCCTTTATTGATGGTGAAGCAGACATAATATGTATCATTGATGTCGCCGCCGTACGGGAGGTCGTAGAAATTGAGGTTCGCAGACACCTGTCCTTCTATAGCGGTGCTATCGGATGTGCGATACCATTGGTAGTCACTCAGTTCCTTGCCCTCAAACGTGCTTGCCAGCAGACCGAGCACATTGTCATAGCGCTGTATAATGACATCTTTGTCATAATTGAGCATGAAGTGCATCGTGGTGTCTGCGCCGCCGCAGTCCGAAACGATGACAAGATGTATGCCGTATTCTGTTTCCGGCTTGGCTGTTGCGGGAATGGTAATCTGGAAGTACTGGTCGGTGATTTCCAAATCGGAGTCCTTGAAACCATCTGCTTTAGCTACGGCATCAAACTCAATGGTTACATTGTCGCCATGGAGGTTTACATGGCCTTCGTTGGTATAGAATACCTTGCCGATAGGCGTTTTGCCGTCCTCCGGACAAGGAATCTCAATCTCAGTGATGGCAAACTGATAGCGGCCGATGGTAACGGTAATAGGGATACTATCCACAGCGTTTTGTCCTACACACACATTACTGCTCTCGCGATAGATGAGCACATAGGCAGGGTAGGAACCGGAAGCGGTGTAGTAGTGAGGCACAATAGAGTCTTTCTCTCTGTCCTCATACGGAATCTCGCGGATAGGCGATCCATCGCCGAAGTTCCAAGCAATCTTGGTGTATACGTAGTCCGGTACGCAGGCAAACTTAATGGTGTCTTCGCCGCAGAGGGTGTTCTCCGAGTCCGGTGTGAAAATCTGACCATTGATTGTGATATACTGCGTCAGCGGCTTCGTAGCACCACCGGCAGAATAACCATAAGACTCATTCTTGGTGAATCCGTATACGTGAGCAATGAAGTTCGATCCGTTGCTCTTGAGCGTATAAGAAGTGGCCTCACTACCCAACGATACTTGTGCGTAATGATAAGTGGAAGAACCACTAACAGGTTTGAATGTCATGGTAGGTGATGCACCACCAGTGATAGTCATCAAATCCGGTTGATCGGTCACAACGTTCACATAGTGAGCTGTTGTTCCGTTAGAACTGGAATATGTAGCAAAAGTAACTTGGTCGATTTGTTGCTCTATAGGATTTACCCAAAGCATTGAAGGGTCTCCATTATCCACATTATCGTCTTTCTTTGAAGCAAGGAAGAGGTGCGTTGCGCAAGGACAAGATGTTGTAATCAAGCAACTGCCGTCCTGTGCATAGGTACCCTGATCACCAATTGTAAATTCCCAATATTGTTTTTTATCACGATTTGCGAAATCAAACGTATACACCGAGTCGCCATTTATATAAACTGTAGTCTCGTCGTTCAGAGCGAGGATACGGACATAGTCTTTATGACGTCCGGCAGAAGCTGTCAGCACGAAGGTGTTACCCCAATATTTGGTAGGCATAGCCTGCGAGAAAATGTGATCGCGCTCCTTTACTTTGTGTGGGATGTTCGTATGAGGGCAACCCTGGAAAACGGCAATATTTTTGTTTGCCGTGATATGAGTGCCACTCAAATCATACGAATCTCCATCGCCGTTTCCTGTCCATACATACCATACTTCGCCGGCTTTGAGCGTGTCTGTGACAATTGTATCTCCTTTATAGTTCATCATTGTATTCGCCGAGAGTACATAGGATGCTACCGTATTGTCTTCGGTCGCAACAATGGCAAAATGCGAGCCCTGCGCTGTGCCTCCGTGGTCGGAAGGAGAGTAAGTCTGAATGACATATTCGTTCAATAACGAAGCTGTCGGTAAAACGTTCGTTGCGTCGAAGGTTGCTTTTTTATAGTTGGTTGCGAACAAGGAAATATTCTTCGTTGAGGTGACGTGAATGGCACATGTGTCTTTCTGTTCTGAATTAACAGAGTAGCACACTTTGCCTGTTCCATTCATTGCATCTCGAGCGTCCCATGTCAGCGGACTACCGGTGTACACTGGAATTGGCAACATTACATTTGCTTGTACGTCAAACGTGTCGCTATAATTGGTGAAAGGGTTGCTAACAATGACTTGGCAATCCTCTCTAGCAGAGATAGACAGTGACAATTTAAGCGTGTTGTAGTGGCCATCCCAGTCGCCATCATCACTTGTGCGTTGGTCGGCTTGCATGAACGTTACCCAGAAATCTTTTCCTTCGGTCGATTGACCTTCATCTACTACATCTGCTTGTATGTTCATAGCAGGCAAAGCCAGCATGCAGCAGAGTAGGGAATAAAAGAGTTGTTTTTTCATTTTATTTGATGTGTTAAATGTGTGCGTTTTAATTCGGCTGCAAAATTACAAAAAATCTCTTACGCGCGCGTGCATTAATTCACGATAAATGTGTAAAAATTGACACACTTATCGTATCATTTGTCCTAAAGTGCTATAAATTGCCGAATTTCGAATGATTACTATCTGCCCCTCCCGCAATTCTTTGCGCGCGGCACCTTGTACTATCGGGTTGCTGAGATCTTCAGAATCGTCTCCGTATTCGTCTCCGTAGCTTTGCGTGAGCAGCGTGAAATCAACGGCCTCGCCCTGCTTGTCTCCCCAGATATATTCTACCAAATCCGGGTAGTCAATAAACGGATTGCGATTGCCCTGAATCTTGTTGACTTCTACGGCTCGGTCCAATTCCTTCTGACTGACATGGTCCAAACGGTGCCAAGTCAGCAATACATCTCTCAACCAAGGCTGGAACTCCTGCCATCCATTGTTGGTCATGGCGATACCCGGTTCGCCTGTTTCCAGCCATGTGAGCGAGTCGCCGTAGCAGGTTGCGATATAGAAATATGCGCGCGCAAAATCTCCTTTGTATTCGTCTGCGGGACAGAAAACTCTCGGCAAACCATATGCGGCGCCGCTTCCGGTGACGAAGGAACCGTTGTTGAACGTGCTGTCACTCGGAATACCCGGTGCATGGTTCGATTTGCTTCGGTTGGCAGAGTAATCACCCGGAACCAGGTGGAATAAATCGCAGTAGGCAGGATTGACATCACCGCCCCACCATGATTTGGGCAGCATATGCTCTATATCAAAATTCGCGACACTTGCAGTTGGTTTCTCCGGGTTAAAGTAGCGCACATTGTTTGAATACATGTCGAGTACTTGGTTCGTATTGGTATCCCGGTCGGTATGGAAGAATGCGTCCCACGACCGTTTCGAACCGCTTCCATACCGATAGCGCTTTCCGCAACAGATGATATAGGCCAAATGATTTTTGAGCGTGGAATCCGCTGTATTTTGCGCAAACTCATAGTATTTGCCGGGCATAGGTCCGATAGCCATTCGTGTGGTATCCAAGGTGTATGCCGGTGGAGTGTAGGCATATCCTGTGATTTTGAAGGGTACTGTTTTGGTAACAGGTATATTGTCCAAACCTACACCACTCACATACAACGTGTCGTTGACAGTTCCCGTAAAGTCTAGGCTGTAAGCGATATCCACTTCACCTCCATTTGACGGAAGATTGTTTCCACTAAGTGAGAATACTGTGCCGGTTTTAAGGGCTAACTGAATATCGTCCACAACGTGTTTACCGATAACATTGATACTTACTACATCTTCTGATACTTCACCTGCTTCAACCGGTACACTACCAAAATCTACCGTATACGGCATTTCGAAAACGGCTGTGTTTGGTAGCGGGTCGGGCGCTTCAAATTCTATCTTCTGCACGTACCAGCGGTTGTTAGAAGCTACCTTAGCAGCAATACTGATATCGCTAAGCGTGGAGTCAATGGTCAAGGTATATGGATAAAGTTCTGCTTTATGATTGTCCTCCCAAATCAGGTTCTTCCCGCATACAGAGATACCTCGTCCGGCTGCAGTATCGTTTTTGTGTGGATAGGAGGCTGCATAAATAGTCATCGTGCTGATGGAGTAGGCTGCATTGAGCCGAATGGTCAGTTCTCCTTTTGCACTGCTTTTACCGCCTTTGATACCTCTTTCGGAACCGGCATTGTATATATTAGTGGCTGTAACTACGCTTTCTACACAATTATCCGTGGCGCTGAGGATGATTTTTGCTAACTCGGACACTTTGGTTCCCGAATCTCCGCTACCATTACCGCTTTTGAAGACAACCGTATATGTTTCTGCCGTCACCGCAACGGAACAGAAAACAGCGAGGAGTAAGAAAATCTTTTTCATGGTATAAAGGATAAAATCTTAATAATCGTGTATGTTTTTGAGTCCGACATGACTCCGATTTGCCTCCGATAAGAGTCCGATATGATACCGAGCACGTATATACGGGCAAAATCTTAATAATCGTATATTTTCAGTTTTTCTTAGCGAAAGCCAATAATAGGTTCAGCGTGACGTACCAAAGGATGCACGCCGTACCGCTGAACAAGGCAAATTCAATATGCTTGTTGACAATCGCTTTTATCACACAGAAAACAATCAGTATGATGCATCCGACCAAGAACGACATCACTTCCACTCTCTGCTTTTTGACACTTTTGAAACTGAAGAACGGGATTTCTGCGTTGAGCAGATAGCAACTGACGAAGGACAGCGCAATCAGGCACCATCCCATCCAGTCGTACGCCATTACCGATATGGGCAGGCAGCATATGCCGCCCCAGAAGATGGCGTTTGCCGGTGTTGCGAGGCCGATGAAGGACTCATGCTGGCGTTCATCGACATTGAATTTAGCGAGGCGTAGCGCAGAAAACGCCGCCATCAGTAGCGCCAGCAATGCCCACCAGCCGAGTATCGGGCGCAAATAGCAGAACAGCATCATCGCCGGCGCAAGACCGAATGTGATTACATCCGCTAAGGAGTCTAACTGCACTCCGATGGGACTTACCACCTTCAGCAGTCGAGCGCTCCATCCATCGCAGAAATCAAACAAAGCTCCGCCGAGAATGAAGAGAAAAGCTCCTATAAATGCACCTTGCGTGGCCAGAAAAACAGCGATAGCGCCGCACAAGAGGTTGCCACACGTCAAGGAGTCCGGAATGATACGTTTTGCGTTCATAGTTTTTTATAGACGAAATAGGTAATTATAAATGTGGTTATGCTGCAAGCATTGGCAATCCAGAAGAAAGCGGTATATCCGACAGCCATTTCCAAAGCTCCGGCTACGAAGCCCGGTATCATCATCGAAAGCGCCATGAAAGCTGTGCAGATGGCATAGTGGGCGGTCTTGTATTTGCCTTCCGAGAAATGCATCATATACATCATATATGCCGTGAAACCGAAGCCGTAACCGAATTGCTCGAAGCTGACGGCCGTGCCGATGAGCCACAGGGACTCCGGTTGCGCCATGCTGAGATAGCAATACACGAAACTGGGCAATGTCAGCGCCGCCGCCATAAGCCACAGCGAGCGTCTAAGGCCATGCCGGGAGATATAGATGCCGCCTAAGATACCGCCTAACAACAGACAGGCTACGCCGAATGTGCCGTACAGAAGTCCCACAGTATCAGTATTTAACGCCAAGCCGCCACCAAAAATCTGTCCGTCGCGTATCATGGCCTCCTTACTATCTACCAAGAACGGTTGGCTTAGTTTGACGAGGAAGCCTTCACTTAAGCGATAGAGCAGCATAAAGGCTACCGCAAGTCCTACTCCCGGTTTGGTGAAGAATGTGACGAAAGAATCTCTAAGTTCCATCCAAACCTCGCGAGTGCTTGTTCCTTCGCGCGGCTGGTCTTCTGCTGGTTTGGGCAAGAAGAAACTATGGTAAAGCGTCACGCCAAGCATGATAACACTTACCACGCCAAGCGTCAGTTGCCATGCGAGCGGTATGTCGCCCGTCTTGTTCTCCAAATAGCCGGCGATATACACTATCGCGCCTTGCGAGAAGATGGCCGCAATCCGGTAGAATGTCGAACGGATACCGATGAACGCCGCTTGGCTCTTGGTGTCATGCGCCAGCATATAATAGCCGTCGGCCGCGATGTCATGCGTAGCAGAGGCAAAGGCGGTGATGATGAATAGAATCAGGGTCCATCGGAATACAGATACCGACGTTGCTTTAGCAGCAATCATCTCTGCTGCAGGGTGGGGAAGGCTGATTGTCAGCAAGATACATAAAATGGTCATGAGTGCCTGCATGGCTATTACCCACCATCTCTTGGTGCGTAATATATCCACGAACGGGCTCCATAAACCTTTCAGGAACCACGGGAAATAGAGCAACGTGGTGAAGAACGCCAGTTGGTCATTAGGCACACCCATTTTGGCAAACAGCATCACGGAGATGCTGTTTACCAAGAAATATGGGATACCTTCCGTGAAGTACAGCGTTGGTACCCACACCCACGGTGATATGTGCTCTTTATTCCTTATAATATACGTGTACGCACGCGCGTATTATTGGAAGTTAGCTCGGTTGTCCTCAACCTCTGCCTTGTCCTCAATCAGCTGCATAGCTTGATACGGCAGGTAAGCGAAACGACTGGACAGCTGTGCTTTCTCGGTCTCGGGCACGAAGGTCTCGTTGCCGTTGTTGGCAGCGCCGGTCTTCACCATGAACACACCCATGTTGCCTTGAATCGGTTCGCTGAGCGTATTCTCGCCCAATGCGATGGTCTTGCCGATAACAGCAGGCTCCATACCTGCATTGCCGAAGCGGCTGTCAGCCAGCGTAACGCGCTCAACAGCTTGTACTTTCTGGCCCATTACCTCAGCGGCAGCCTCAAGGCTCTCAACGCCCTTCAGTTGCTTTTTGATGTATTCGGCTTTTGCGTTGTTCATTGCTTCGTATGTCAACTCTGCACGAACAGCGTTCAACGGACGATACTCACCGTCGTTAACCTCTGTCAGCGCAGCTACTACGAATTGCTGACCGCACTCAAATACATCTGAAACCTGACCTTCTTTCGCTTCAAAAGCCCAGCGAACAATAGGACGGCTGGCTTTGAGTTGGCCGACTTTGTCTGTGGTAGCGGTGAGGTTGTATTGCGGAATAACCGCCATTCCTGCCTCTTGAGCAGCGGTTTCCAAAGCCTCTGCATCGTTGTTATCAACGATGAACTGCTTTGCCTTATTGTAGATAATCGAATAGGTCTTGCTCGACGGTGTTACCTCACGCGCGAGAATAGCCAGCTTCACTTTCGGTGTCGGTTTGCTAATCTCCATTATCTCATAGGTCTGCTCTCCCATTCCCTGAGCCACGGTGAAGCGCGTGCCACGTTTGCCTGCAAATGCCGGTTCCGCGATGTTTTTGGGCAGGTCGGTAGCTTTGAACCAACCGAGTTCCTGATCCTCACCGCCTTCTACGATACCTTTCAGTTCCACTGAATCCGGTTTCGAATAGCCAGCCTGCATGATACGTGCCATGGCATAGGTGTTGTTCTCAAACAAGATGTCTGTGCAATCGCCAGCCTTAGCACCCTTTGCAAATGCAAAGTCCTTGAACTGAGCCGGTACGGTCTGTTCCGAGTAGTCACGGCCATCATACATGATATCCGAATTGGTGTTCACTACAAGGCTGATGTCGTCTGTAGTCTTGAACTCGTTCTGCAGATTTGTCAGTAACTCTTGTGCAGCTTTGAAGTCTTCTTCAGAAGGCACGATATCGAATGCGATATACTTGATTGCGCGATTCGGTGTCTGCTTGTATTGCGCTTTGTGCTGGTTGTAGAGCTTCTTGATTTCGCTGTCGCTCACTTTCACGAGGCTGTCAGCCACGGTGAAATAGGGTTGCATTGCGTACTCTGCCGACACACCCTTCTGGCCGTTGTTGAATGCGAATTCAGCGTCCAGTGTATTCGCTTTGAAAAGATGTTGGAGCAGCGCTGTGTATTTCTCCTGCATGTAGCTGATACGCACAGCTTTCTCCCAGTACAACCAATAGGTCTTGGCTTGCTTGAGGTTCGCATTCATCTCTGCGTCCTCGCTACCTTCGTTGATAGCCTGCAGCAGGTTCACCACTGCGTTGCGGTTGAACTGACCGTTCTCGTCGTAGAAAGCCCGACGTCCGCGAATAATCTGGTGGATGTTCTCACCGATGCAGAGTTCGCTCAGCTCATCTGCCGTGATATCCATACCGATTTTCTTTGCCTGTGCGCGCATCGTGTAGTCCATAAGCATCATGTTCCATGCCTGGTTGCGGATTTGCGTCTGCAGATCTTCGTCGAAATCGTTACGACCGGTCTCAATTTTGTACACTTCAGTCAGTTGTTCTTTAGCTGCCTCATACTCCGTGTAGTGAATCTTCTGACCTTCAATAACGCCTACGTTTTCGCGGCTGCGGTTAAAGAAACTGCTACCGGAGTTCAAAAAGTCTCCGAGGATAAATGCCAACATGGCCAGACCCACGATTGCAATCAGCAGGGCGCCATGATTTCTAATTCTTTGTAAACTTGCCATTTTTGTATTTAATTTTTTTAATTTTGTTTCTTACTTCAGGTTGGGGTTTGAAGAATAGTAAATATATCCACCACTTGCGGTTTCAGCAGTACCGCTGTAATTCTGAATCTTGCAGCGTAATACTACGAAATCTCCCACTTGCACTTGATTTAAAGCCGTGATGTCACTTTTGTTCGGACCTTTAACGCGATAAGCCTCGAAAGTGAATGCATCCGCTGAGCCATCATTCGTAGCCGAGATAAAGAAGGTGGCGTTATGGTATTGGCCCGTGATGCCACTTGCGTTATCATTGTGCAGACGGCATATCCATCCTTTGATATAGTATTCACCGGATGTTGTCTTGCCCGAACCGATGGAGTCGCTGATATGAAGTGCCTCATATACATTGACAGTTCCAGCCGGCACATTTGCGCCCTCGGGATCAGGAGTAATGTTCGTCGGGTCCATTTGAGGATCAAAGCCCGGATTGGTAGAATAGTACATAGATGCAGCTCCTCTTCCCTCTGTTTCGTACGTTTTGCCGCCGTAATTGGTCAATTTGCCATAAATGATGACAAAATCGCCAACCTGCACCTGGCTGACATCATAGAATTTCTTTCCGTCCTTGCCATACACCTGATATGCCTCGAATGTTTTGCGATTCTTTCCCGTATTAGATTCGGCCATATAGAACGTAGCGTTACCATAACTGTAGATGCCGTCTGCGTTCTTCTCGTCCAGGGACTGAACCCATCCTTTCACATATCGTTTTTCCTGGGTGGTGCCACCAGGTCCTAAATCTTGGCATATCTTGATGGCTTCGGTAACAGTTAAGCATCCTTCGGGAATATCTATTCCTTCGGGATCGGGAGTTGGTTCCGGCTCCACAATCACGGGAATAGAATCCGTGTTCTTGCTGTTGTCACCGGGGCCGGCGATGTAAGGATTCTCCTTGCAGCCAACTAGAACCATTGCGACCGTTGCGGTCAATACTAAAATGCTCTTTTTCATTGCTTTATTGTTTTATGATATTCTATTCAAGGTTCGCTAATACGCACAATTTTTCAAAATAACGTGCAAAGATACAACAAAAATTGCACATGTGCAAATATTTTAGCAACTTTTTTCAAAAAATCCCATTCCCTATTGCGTATGTCAAAAAATAAATGTATCTTTGCAGTCAAATTTTTATTACAATGGAATTTACGCATTTACACGTGCACTCGCACTACTCGCTGCTGGACGGATTGTCGAAAGTGGAGGAGATAGTGGATAAATGTATCTCGACCGGCATGAATGCTGTGGCGCTGACCGATCATGGCAATATGTACGGCATCAAGGATTTGCTCGATTACTGCAAGAAAGTGAACGAGAAGCGGGAAGCGGCGGCCAAGGAGAATGGCGAAGAATTCGTGCCGTTCAAGCCTATTGTTGGTACAGAGGCGTATTGTGCCCGTCGCGGAAGACTCAGCAAGAATGAGGACAAAGCAGTCAATCCGGAAGGTCGTACGTATGTCATTGACCGTTCGGGATGGCACCTTATCTTGCTGGCCAAGAATATTGTCGGTTATCATAATCTTTGTCGGCTTGTTTCGCATGGTTTCATGTCCGATGCGTTCTATCATACGCCGCGCATTGACAAGGAACTGCTTGAGAAATGGCATGAAGGAATCATTTGCTGTTCTGCATGTCTCGGTGGCGAGCTGCCTCAGAAGGTGCTGGAAGGCCTGCAGAGCGGTGATATGAGTGCCGCAGAGGAGACTGTGCAATGGTTCAAAAACCTGTTCGGCGAGGATTATTATATCGAGTTGCAGCGTCACGAGACGCAGAAACCCGGTGCTGATGTAGAGGTGTATGAGCGGCAGAAACAGGTGAATCCGGTGCTTATAGATCTGGCTCACAAATACAATGTCAAGCTTATTGCTACTAACGATAGCCATTTTGTCAATGAGGAAGATGCAGAGGCACATGACCGTCTTATTTGCCTGAGTACCAACCACTTTGTCAATGATGTCAACCGAATGCACTACACCAAGCAGGAATGGCTCAAGACGCCTGAAGAGATGGCAGAGATATTCGGCGACATTCCCGAAGCACTCTCCAATACGCAGGAGATAGTCAACAAGGTGGAGATTTATGATATCGACCACGGGCCTATTATGCCCAAATTCGACATTCCGGCATCCTTCGGCAAAGAGGAGGATTATCCTGACCGTCTGGCCTTCGAGAGCGCATATCTGCGTTATTTGACGATGAAGGGTGCACTGGAGCGCTATGGGCAGGAGCGGCTTGATAACGATGAGGAACTGAAGGAACGCATTGAGTTTGAGTTGAATACTATTATCTCGATGGGCTTTCCGGGTTATTTCCTTATCGTGATGGACTTCATACGCGCTGCGCGTGAAGAACTGGATGTGTCGGTTGGTCCGGGACGTGGCTCTGCCGCCGGTTCGGTTGTGGCGTACTGCCTGAAAATTACAGACCTAGACCCATTGAAGTATGATTTGCTGTTCGAGCGTTTCCTTAATCCGGACCGAATCTCTCTACCTGATATTGATACCGATTTCGAGGATTGCGGACGTGGCAAGGTGCTTGATTATGTAAGCCGCAAATACGGAGAGACGCATGTGGCGCATATCGTCACATATGGCAAGATGGCTACCAAGTCCGCGCTCGCGGATGTGGGGCGCGTTCAACAAATTCCGCTCCCGCGCGTGAACGAACTAAAAGGAATGATTCCTGACCGTGAGTTCCCGGATAATGTGCTCAAGGATTTGCCAAAAGACGCAAAGAAACCCAAGGTTAATCTGCGTAACTGCTACAAATACATCGAGGAACTGAAACACGAGTACGAAAACGGCGACCCGAATACGCGCTCTATGCTCGATTATGCAGCGCGTCTCGAAGGTACTATTCGTCAAGTGGGAGTTCACGCCTGCGGCGTCATCATCGGTGCCGATGATTTGACGAACTTTGCACCGCTGAGTTCCGTGGAGGATAAGAACAGCAAGAAACGCGTGCTCGTGACCGAATATGACGGCCATGTGGTTGAGTCTGTGGGACTTATCAAAATGGACTTCCTTGGTCTCATTACTTTGACCATCATCAAAGAATGTCTGCGCAACGTGAAGAAAGCGCGCGGCATTGACATCGACATTGATCATATACCTATAGATGACGAACTGACCTACAAACTGTTCCAAGAGGGCCGCACAGTAGCCGTGTTCCAGTTTGAGTCTGCCGGTATGCAGAAATACTTGCGCGAACTCAAACCAACTGTCATCGGTGATCTCATCGCCATGAATGCTCTCTACCGGCCGGGTCCGATGGATTATATCCCGCAGTTCATCAGACGCAAGCAGGGTATTGAACCGGTATCCTATGACATTCCCGTGATGGAGAAATACCTCAAGGATACGTACGGAGTGACCGTCTATCAGGAGCAGGTGATGCTTCTCAGCCGTTTGCTGGCGAACTTTACGCGCGGCGAGAGCGACAAGCTCCGAAAGGCGATGGGAAAGAAGCAAATGAACGTGCTTGCATCGCTCAAAGATAAGTTCATGGAGGGCGGCAAGACCAACGGACACGACCCCAAGATTCTTGACAAAATATGGCATGATTGGGAGAAATTTGCTTCATATGCATTTAATAAGTCGCACGCAGCTTGCTACTCGTGGGTAGCGTACCAGACAGGATACCTCAAGGCGCACTATCCGGCGGAATTCATGGCCGCCAACCTGACTGTCAATAAAGATGATATCAAGGAGGTGACGAAACTTATGGATGAGTGTAAGTCGCTGGGACTGAGTGTGTTGGAACCGGATGTGAACGAATCGGAACTGAATTTCACGGTGAATAAAGATGGCGCTATCCGGTTCGGACTTGGAGGCATAAAAGGAGTTGGCGAAGGCGCAGCAGAAGCTATCATCAAAGAGCGCGAGAAGAACGGCAAATATACCGGAATCTTTGATTTTCTCGAGCGCGTTAATTTGCAGTCATGCAACAGAAAGACGATTGAGAATCTCGCGCAATCCGGAGCGTTTGAGTGCTTTGACGATATCTATCGCGAGCAGTTCTTCGGCATGAATGATGAAGGCCAGAGCGGCCTCGACCTGCTGATGAATTACGGTCAGAAATGGCAGGCGGACAAGGAGAATAACACCAATTCGTTATTCGGAGACCTTGACCTTGCAGTAGAAGTGAAACACCCGGAACTGCCTCAAGTGGCCCGCTGGGACACCATCGAACGGCTCAACAAAGAGAAAGACCTTATTGGCATCTACCTTTCTGCTCACCCGCTCGATGAATACGAATACGAGGTGCGCGAATTGTGTAACATTACTGCCAATGAGTTGTCGCATTTTGATGGATGGCGTAAGGCCGAGACGCGTGCAGAGGCGGAGAAACGTATCCGTGTGGAGCAAGCAGAGCAGCCCGACGAGAAACTCCTATTGCCATCTGAATTTATTGCGGCACATAAGAATCAATCCTGTTTGCTGGGCGGTCTTATCACTGAGGCAGAACAGTTGCGCAGCCAGAAAGGAAACCCTTACGGACGGTATACGATTGAGGATTATACGGGCAGTTACCAGTTTGTGCTCTTCGGCAATGCGTACAGCCAGTTTGCGCACTTGATGCTCAAAGACCTGTACGTCATGGTCAATGGCGTAGTGCAGCAGCGCGGAGCCGGACAGAAATGGTTTAAGGAATCGCCGGATGAACAAGCGGACTTTGAGTTTGTCGTACAACGTGTCGATATGCTCAGTGAGGTGCAAGACAAGTGCACAGACGGTATCAATGTGCGGTTGCAATTAGACGCAATCTCTGCGGAACTGATTGATGAATTGACTGATATTCTTAAGGCGAATCCGGGCAACGGGCGATTGCATCTGACGGTCTATAATCCGCTGAATCGCCAGCAGGTGGCGCTCACCAGCCGGTCGATGCCTATTCGTGTCACGCCGAGATTCTACAAATGGCTGAATGCAAAGCGTGCAGAAGGAATATTGGATTTCAAAACGGTAGAGAAGAGTTGAACTACAACGAAGCGGTGACATATCTGTATTCGTCGAGACCGCCTTTTCATCAAATAGGCGCAGCGGCGTATAAACCCGGGTTGGACAACACCTTGCGGCTCATGGAGCATGTTGGAAATCCGCATCAGCATTTGCGTGCGGTTCATGTAGCAGGAACGAACGGCAAGGGTTCTACAAGCCATTTGATTGCTGCTGCTCTGCAGGCTGCTGGGTATAGAGTGGGGCTGTTTACAAGTCCGCATTTGGTTAGTTTGACTGAACGTATCCGTATCAATGGTCAGCCGATTCCGGAAGATATTGTGGCAGAGTTTGTTTCGTTGCACAAAACATTTTTGGATGAACTGCAGCCTTCGTTCTTCGAGACCATGACCGCTCTCGGGTTTTGGTATTTTGCGCAACAACGTGTGGATTTTGCGGTTGTTGAGACCGGTCTCGGAGGACGACTTGACAGTACGAATGTCTTGACGCCATTGCTCTCTGTTATCACCAACATCGGTATGGACCATACTGAATTTCTCGGAAACACCCTGGCGAAAATTGCCCGCGAAAAGGCAGGTATCATGAAACCCGGAGTGCCTTGTGTTATAGGCGAGACGCATCCGCAAACGATGAATGTGTTCCTTGACAGGGCGCAGGAATGTGGCATCCTCGCTGAAGGATTGGAGACTACCAATTGTCGTATTTGGTTCGCGGACCAGTGCGGGTATATGCAGCGTTGCCGGCTCCGGGAAGCGCCTGAGAGTGAACTGAAAGGTATTTATCAAGAGCATAATTTGCAGACCGCTTATGTCGCTCTGCGCGCGCTGCAAGTTCCGCGTAAAGCCATACAGACTGGCTTTGCACGGGTGTGCTCAATGACGGGTTTGCGCGGACGATGGGAGATTCTCAACGATAAACCATTGACCATTTGCGACACGGGTCACAACAGCCATGGTCTGCAGTATGTGGCGCGTCAGCTGAAAGAGCTCGCCAACCCGAATATATGGATTGTCTTTGGCCAAGTGAATGACAAGGATACAGAAGTTGTGATGCGCCTTATGCCGCATGGTGATAGATATCATTACATCTTCACCACGCCCAATACCCAGCGTGCCCGCTCTGCGCAGGAGATGTTGGATGTATGGGGTGGGGAAGGAATGGCGATTGACAAACCTGTTGATGCTATTTGCTATGCACAAAATATGGCAGCAGAGGACGATGCCGTTTTCATTGGAGGAAGTAATTATTTAGTAGCCGATGCGTTACCATTGTTTGCACATTGAGACGGGTTTCACGGAAGACTGGCAGGCTGATGTGTTTGCCCAAAGTTTGTGCGACCTCGGCGTAGATACCATCGATGATGTGTCTGCGCCGGATGATACCCCGGCAATGGCTTGCTATATTCCTTCCGAGCTGTGGCACGCTAATTGTAGGGAGATTGGGGTGCTCTGTCAACGCACAGATGGTGTCCGTCTGCTCAGCGCGACCGAGTGTCCGGATGAGAACTGGAACGCCGTGTGGGAGTCCGAACATCCTATGCAGGAGCTGCCGATGGGTATTCGCATAGTGCCGCATTGTGCGTTTGGCGCTGGGCATCATGAGACAACATCGATGATGATTGCGGGTTTAATGAACGCGGAGATGACGGGAAAGCGAGTTCTGGACCATGGCACAGGAACAGGTGTGTTGGCTATCTTTGCCAAACGTCTCGGTGCCGAAAAAGTAGTGGCGGTGGACATTGACGAGAAAAGTGTACAGAACGCACAGGAGAACGCGGTGCTGAATGGAGAGACCATTGATGTGCGCTTAGGCTCCACGCCGCCTAAAGAACCATTCGACCTCATCGTGGCGAACATACATCGCAACATCCTGTTGGCAAATATGCCTGCCTATGCTGATTGCCTTACGAACGGTGGCGAACTGTGGCTCAGCGGCTTCTATGAGGAGGATTGCACGGCGTTGCAGGCAGCGGCTGAGGAAAGCGGAATGCACTTGATAGACCGTCATGAGAATGGAGATTGGAGAATGTTAATGTTGCGCAAAGAATAAAAAATATACGTAAAATTTGCATAAATGCAAAAAATGTTGTACCTTTGCAGTCGATTTTAATGTGCCGGAGTATGTTCAAGCGTCTATACATATTCGTTATGCTCTTGATTTGTCTGCCTGTATGGGCGGGCAAACCGTATACACTTGTGCTGGATGCCGGGCATGGCGGAAAAGACCCGGGAGCGGTGGGGCGATTCTCGCAGGAGAAGGATTTGAACCTCAAACTGGCGCTCAAAGTGGGCGAGCAGATCAATGCCCGCTATCCGGATGTGCAGGTCGTTTATACGCGTTCTTCGGATGTCTTTGTGCCGCTCCAGACGAGGGCGGATATCGCGAATAAAAACAATGCAGATCTGTTTTTCTCTATCCATACCAACTCCGCGGAATCCAGAACGGCAAGCGGGGTAGAGACGTTTATTCTCGGAACAGAGAAAATGGAGAAGAACCTCGATGTGGCGATGCGTGAAAACGCGGTGATGAAACTCGAGGCGGACTACAAGACCACGTATATGGGATTCGACCCGAACTCCATCGATTCATATATCATGTTTGAATTGATGCAGAATAGTTACATGGACCAATCGCTCCAGTTTGCTACGCAGGTGCAGCAGCGCTTTGTGGACCATCTGAATCGTGACGACCGAGGTGTACGGCAAGCGGCTTTTTGGGTGCTGCTCAAAACGGCGTGTCCGTCTGTGCTCTTCGAGATGGGCTTCATTTCTAATCCGGATGAGGAACGCTTCCTCAATCAGGATGCTTCTATTGCCCAGATGGCAAACGCTATCGTGAACGCCTTCGGTGCTTATACCCACAAACAGGCTGTCCGCAAGGAGACACTGGCTATTGACACTACTGCCACTGTCAAGGTTGATACTACTGCTAAATCCAAAGCCGACACCGCTGCCATTACCCCCGCCAACACGCTACCTCAGCCAACAGCGAATGCCAGCGCCAAAGCCACCTATTATGCCGTCCAAATCTGTGCCTCAAAAGTTCCTCTGGCGGCGAATGATGAACGGCTGAAAGGACAAGTTTGCGATACCATTCACGCCGGAGAGTGGATTAAATATTACACGGCGACGGACACGGACCGTGCCAAAGTGGCGGAAGCGCTGCCTAAACTTAGAGAGCTCTTCCCCGATTGTTGGATAATAAAGTTTATTAAATAATATAATGAATCACGCACGCGAAATTAAGGTGGGCATCTTGGCCGCCGTTTGTATTTTTCTTCTTTTCTTTGGGCTTAATTTCTTGAAAGGAGTGAATATCTTCTCGCCCACGAATAGCTATCATGGTGTCTTCTATAATCTGCACGGGCTCGAGGAGCAGGCGGCTGTGTACATCCGCGGACATAAAGTCGGACAGGTGGATAAGATTCATTATGATTTCACTCGCGATAGCGCTTTTACCATCGATATATCGATAGCCAAGGATGTTGCCTTGCCTCAAGGAACGCAGATGGCGCTCATTTCCGATGGAATGCTCGGAGGAATGGCGATTGAGCTGCAAATGGCATCATCGGAAGATGCAGACCATTCCGTCATCGCGCATGGCACTTTCCTGCCTACCACATATGTGCCGGGACTCGTAGAGAGCCTGCAGGGCGAACTTCTCGTGCATGTAGACGAGGCCATACAGGGAATCGATTCGCTGGTTGCTCAACTCCGCGGACAGGTAGATGGCGATCATCTCAAGAACACGCTTCATAACGTAGACCGCATCTCCGGAGACCTCACCGGCGTATCTGCTAATCTCAAGCATCTGATGAATAAGCAGGTGCCGGGAATTGTCAACAATGCTGATACAGCGATTGCGAACCTCAATACGATTGTGGCGGATCTCAAGCAGGCTGACTTGGCGGCTACGGTTGCACGCGTCGATACAGCCGTGGACGGTGTTACTGCGCTTATCGCGGATGTCCGTTCGCCGGAGGGCACAATTGGGCAACTCTTGTATAACAAATCGCTATATAATCACATCGATGCTACGGTCGTTTCGGCCGATTCGCTGCTCGTCGATTTGAAAGCGCACCCGAAACGCTATGTGCACTTTTCACTATTCGGAAAAAAAGAAAAATGATTGTTGATAAAGGGTAAAAAAACAACATTCTATTATTTGTAGATTTTCTAAACTGAAACTTTTTTTGACTTCGCGTAACATACCGATTTTTCGTGTGTTACGCTTTTTTTTACTATAAAAATTAACCTTGCTATTGCATATTTAAAAGGTGCTATAAATCAATGAGTTATATGTTGATAACTTAGCTAATCGTCTGTAAATCATATGTTTATGCATAAGTGCCTATAAATGCGCTACTTACGTCCATGTGTATTTTGGACCGACGTAAGCAGATTTGGTCATGTCGAAAAAAAGCAGTACCTTTGCACTCGCTTTTGATCGAGGCACCTTTATTTTTTTGCCCCGCAGAGAAACACCTTATATATAATATATAGCAGATGCAAACATTACAACAACAATGGGCCCAGTGTCAGACCATCCTGGCGGACAATCTGACCAGCAGCGCTTACCAGACTTGGTTCGCGCCCATTGTGCCGTTGCAGTTTGCTGAAGGTGTGCTCGTGCTTCAAGTTAAGTCGCAATTTGTGGCGGAGTATATCGAGGAGAATTATATTCCTCTGCTCTCTGCTGCTATCTATCGCGTCTTTGGCCAGGGAACGCGTCTGGAATACCGTGTCTTGATTGATTCTGCTTCCGGTGCTGGCACTATGTTGCCTTCTGTTGCTGCATCTACGCCGCAGAGACCGATGATGAATCCGCAAAGGCCCAATGATCATTTTGAGTCGCAGCTCAATATGCTCTACACCTTTGATTCGTTCATCGCTGGTGAGCCTAATAAACTCGCGCGGACGGCGGGAATTGCCATCGCAAAGCAACCCGGAGCTACTGCCTTTAACCCGCTTTTCATTTACGGAGGCAGCGGAGTGGGGAAGACCCATTTGGCGAATGCTATCGGAAACCAGGTTGCCGTCTTCAACCCCCAGGCACGCGTCTTGTACGTCAGTGCGAACACGTTTAAACTGCAGTACCAGGCCGCAACGAAAGAGAACCGCATTCCCGATTTCCTCAATTTCTATCAGTCTATTGATGTCCTCATTGTGGATGATATTCAGTATTTTGCCGGCCTCAAAGGCACGCAGGATACGTTCTTCCACATCTTCAACTATCTGCAGCAGAGTCGCAAGCAGTTGATTTTTACCTGCGACCGGGCACCGGTGGAGTTGAAGGATATCGAGGAACGGCTTCTCACGCGATTCAAATATGGTCTGACGGCGGAGATTAAGAAGCCTGACTATCAGTTGCGCAAGAATATCTTGTTGTCCAAGATGCGCCGCGATGGTATCAGCCTTACGGATGATGTGGTGGATTATATCGCGCAGAATGTGCGTCACTCCGTGCGAGATTTGGAAGGCATTCTCGCTTCTCTCTTGGCGCATTCCACGCTGACGGATGCTGAGATTGATATCAAACTGGCAGAGAAAGTTGTCAGCCGTATTGTGGCTATTCAGCCGCGTACCATCACTATTGGCGATGTCATCGGCGCGGTGGCGGACCACTATAACTTGCCGGAGAAGGCTCTTGCAGCGCAGAATAGGTCGCGTGACGTGAGCCAGGCGAGACATGTAGCGGTATATCTCTGTAAGGAGTTAACCAACAGCTCGCTCACCGAGATTGGCTTTAAGATGGGAAAACGCACGCATGCTACGATATTGCACTCTGTGGCGCTCGTCAAAGAGCAGTTGGAGTACGACCCCGTTATGCGGCAAAATATCTCGCAGCTTGAAGCAAAACTACACGCCTAAAGCTAACCGCCAACAGTCAAAAAAAAAGAGAGCCAACCGGCTCTCTTTTTTTTACATCATTCCTCCCATGCCGCCTGCTGGCATCGCAGGAGCCGGATGCTCCTCCGGGTGATCTACGATCACGGCTTCGGTCGTTAGGAACATGCCTGCTACGGATGCGGCGTTCTCCAGCGCTACACGGGTGACCTTTGCAGGGTCAACTACGCCTGCGGCAAGCAGGTTCTCGTATTTGTCGGTACGGGCGTTGTAGCCGAAGTCACCCTTGCCTGCGCGTACTTTGTCCACTACTACGGCGCCTTCCTCGCCGGCATTGGCTACAATCTGACGAAGCGGCTCTTCGATGGCACGGCGTACAATCTCGATACCCGTCTGCTCGTCCTCGTTGTCGCCTTTGAGGCCTGCGAGCACGGCTTGCGCACGGATATACATCACACCGCCGCCAGGAACGATACCTTCTTCGATGGCCGCACGGGTAGCGCTCAGTGCATCGTCCACGCGGTCTTTCTTCTCTTTCATCTCCACTTCGGAAGCAGCACCTACATTCAGCTGTGCCACGCCGCCTGCCAGTTTCGCCAGACGCTCTTGCAGTTTCTCTTTGTCATAGCTTGACTTGGTGGCTGCAATCTGTGCTTTTATCTGGCCTACACGGGCTGCGATAGCCTCTTTGTCGCCGGCGCCGTTCACAATGGTTGTGTTGTCTTTGTTCACAGTGATGGTCTCGGCGGTTCCGAGCATCTCCAGCGTTGCCTGCTCCAGCGTGATACCTTTCTCCTCGCTGATGACGGTTCCGCCGGTCAGGATAGCGATATCCTCAAGCATCTCTTTGCGGCGGTCGCCGAAGCCCGGAGCTTTCACGGCGCAAATCTTCAGCTGTGCACGCAGACGGTTCACTACCAGTGCTGTCAAGGCCTCGCTGTCCACATCTTCTGCGATAATCAGCAGCGGACGTCCGCTCTGTACGGCCGGCTCGAGAACAGGGAGCAACTCTTTCAGGTTGGAAATCTTCTTGTCGTAAATCAGGATATACGGTTTGTCCATCTCAACCAGCATCGCCTCGGTGTTCGTCACGAAGTACGGACTGATGTATCCGCGATCAAACTGCATTCCTTGTACCACGTCAATAGTGGTGTCCATTCCCTTGGCCTCGCCGATAGTAATCACGCCGTCTTTGCTCACTTTGCGCATTGCGTCAGCAATCAGCTTACCGATCTCTGCATCGTTGTTAGCGGATACGGTAGCCACTTGCTCAATCTTGTCGAAGTCGTTACCTACCACTACGGCGTTTTTCTTGATTTCTGCTACAACTGCCGCTACGGCTTTGTCGATACCGCGTTTCAAATCCAAAGGATTAGCGCCGGCTGTCACGTTTTTCAGACCAACGCTTACTATCGCCTGAGCCAGTACGGTTGCGGTGGTGGTACCGTCACCTGCCTGGTCGCCGGTCTTAGACGCTACTTCTTTCACCAGTTGTGCACCCAGATTCTCTGCCGCGTCAGCCAGTTCTATTTCTTTGGCTACCGTCACACCGTCTTTGGTGATATGCGGAGCTCCGTATTTCTTGTCGATGATGACGTTGCGTCCTTTCGGACCAAGTGTCACTTTCACTGCGTCAGCCAGTTGGTCAACGCCACGCTTCAGCGCCTCTCGCGCCTCTACATTATAGGTAATATCTTTTGCCATAATTTTGTACTTTTATTCTTTTGTCTTTGAGCAGCTTTGCTGCGGTCTTTTGTCTTTTGTCTTTGAGCGAAGCGGTCCTTATTTTACAATTGCCAAAACGTCACTCTGACGCATAATCAGGTATTTCTCGCCGTCCAGTTCAAGTTCTGTACCGGCATATTTGCCGTAGAGCACTTGATCGCCGGCTTTGAGCACCATTGCTTCGTCTTTCGTTCCCTCACCTGCTGCGAGTACTTCGCCGCGCAGCGGTTTCTCTTTTGCGCTGTCCGGAATAATGATTCCGCCTACTGTCTTTTCTTCTGCAGCCGCCGGCTTGATAAGCACGCGGTCTGCTAACGGTTGAATTTTTGCCATAGTATATAATTTTTTAATTCATAATTTCCATCATTCTATCATTCGGCAGCTCTGCTTCCATCATTCAGCAAGCTTTGCTTGCATCATTCATCTATTTTCAAATTCCGTGCCAAACATCTGTTGTCTGCCATTTTGGCAGTCTTTGGCATCTTGCGCGTTCGGAGGTCTCTGTAAAGCACTACAAACTTCGTGGGAAACTATAAACCTCATATAAAGCTCATATAAACCTCATTCAAAGCTCATATAAACTAAACTATATATTTTTCACATCGGGAAAATATCTATGCAGACATTTTTCTTCCAAATCTTTTGACAAAAAACGAATCAGTCTTGCATATGTCAAAAAAATATCGTACCTTTGCAGGCGCAAAGGTCTTTTACCGATATGACGAATGAACAACTGATTAACACACACCAACCTGTTACGGTCTGCAGCGCTTCGGCTGGAACAGGCAAAACCTACACCCTGGCGGCGTATTATGTCGGTCTGTTGCTGTCAGGAGAGGATTACCGCTCTATTCTTGCTATCACCTTCACGAATAAGGCTACGGCGGAGATGAGCGAGCGTATCATCGGCTATCTGCATAGCATCTCCCAAGGAGGCGAGCGTGATTTCCTGGCGCTCGCAAGGCGCTTCATGATTCGTGACGCACAGGCGCCGGATGCTGAACTCGCCCAGAGGGCGGGGAACTGCTTCCGGAAGATGCTTCTTGATTATGATAATGTGCAGGTGATGACGATCGACTCCTTCTTGCAAACGCTCCTGAGCGGCCTGGCGAGTATTCTTCACCGTAGTGCCGGACTCACAACCGAATTGGATGTCGATCATGTAATCGAGCAGGCGGTAGACCGTTTATTGACCACCGATATGACGGCTGAGGACCGAACCATCATTGAGGATTATATGCGCCTCAAACTGGACCGGGAGTCGCAGTGGGATGTGCGCCAGAGCCTCTGTGCCTTGGCCAAAGAGCTATATAACGAATCGGTGCAAGTGCTCGATGCGGAGGGCAAGATTCTCTTCGATGCGGCGTCTATCGCGCGCCGGCGCGAGGCCCTGGAGAACCTCTGGAATGCTAATAAGGACCTCGAGACCTTGCGAACGCTCCTCCAGCATTGCAACCCTGAGAATTATAATCGCTATACCCGTTGTGCCTACGAGCGCCTCTGCCGAAGCGTCAAAGACCCGCAGAAGATTTCTGCGGCAGACCGTTTCCGGGGCGTGAGCGGCAAGAATTGCAATGCCGACGAGATGGCGCAAGCCTCTGAACTGGCAGCGCGCCTCAATCGCTTGTATAACACCATTCAGCTTTCCATCCGTTTTAGCCGTGATATGGAGCTGATGGGCTCTTTGCAAGCGCTCGTCATCAGCAGCCTGACGGAGAAAAACAGTGCCCTGCTGGCGCAGACGGCAAGCACGCTCAGCCGCGCTCTCAAGGGCGGAGACGCCGATTTTATACTCGAGAAAGCGGGTATCCGTTATAAGCATATCCTCATCGATGAGTTTCAGGATACCAGCCGCTTGCAATGGAGTGTTATCAACCAGCTGGTCATGGATGTCTTGGCCGGTGCCGGACACACGCTGCTCATCGTCGGCGATATCAAGCAGTCCATCTATCGATGGAGAAACGGTGACTGGCATATCATGGATGCACTCTCTGCTCATCCGCAGCGCAACCGGGCCTTCACCTCGCTCACCAAGAACTACCGAAGCAGCGAAGAGGTCGTCCGTTTCAATCTCTCGCTCTTCAAGCATATCATAGATACGTATCCCGCCGATGCGGATGAGAAAAGTCTTATGGAACGCATCTACGGCGAGGATTTTACCCCGGATACGCTCAGCCGCTTCTATCAGGCGGACAAGAAACCCGGAGGATATGTGCGGTTCCGCGCCTTCCCAAAGGGAACGAAGGAGCAGCTCGCCTATGATATGTTCGATGCCATGGAGGAGCTCTTGAGCAAAGGCGCCTCCGCGCGCGATATGATGATTCTTGTGCGCGAGAAGAAAGAGGCTGTCTTCATCACAGACCTGCACGCCATGCTCGATAAAGGCCAATATCCGCATCTCTCGGACGTCCACATCGTCTCGGCGGATAGTTTCCTGCTGGAGGCGTCGCAGGCTGTCAGAACGGTTATCGCCGGTCTGAAAATGGTGGTGAAGAACGATGAAGTGGCGGCCAAATATATTGAGATGGTGACGGGAAGCACCCGTTCCATTGCGCTCATCCGACAGCGTATTACCGGCAAAACACCGCTGTACGAGGCGATGTGTGAGCTGATTCGGATTCTCATTGCCGATGAGCAAGGCCAGTACCACGGCTCCGAAACGGCGTATATCAACAATCTGCTGGACCGCACACGGGATTATGTCAGCGCTTATGGAAGCCATATCGGCGATTTCCTCGTCTATTGGGAGGACACCATGCATTCCAAGCCCATTCCCGCTTCTTCCACTGATGCGATACGTATCCTTACCGTCCATGCCAGCAAAGGTCTGCAGGCGCAGACGCTCTTTGTGCCCTTCTGTACATGGACCAGGGAAGCTGGCAAGCATACTGAGAAGATTTGGTGTCAGATAGCGGATGACATCTGCGATGACAAGGACTTCATCCCTGTTCAGGATGGCTCGGAAATGGCGGATTCTGCCTATTGGCCGGAATATGAAGCGGAGCACGTCAACATGCGTATAGATAATCTGAATATGCTGTATGTCGCGCTCACCAGAGCGGAGGATAACCTCTATATTTCCACGATGTATTCGGTGCGGGCGGATGGCAAGATGGGCGTTTGCAATCATGTCGGACGCTATATCATGGATTTTGCCGACGGCGATGAATACGAGGCGGGAACGCCTGTCGTGAGCACCAAGAAAGCCAAAGAGCAGGCCGGAACACAATATGCCGAACTATGGGCGAACAGCGAGCAGGTGCGTTTCATCCAGTCGCAGGAAGGTGCCTTGTACACCGATTATGGAGAGGAATCGTACCGCCGTGTCGCGCGAATGGACGAAGGCACGCTCTGCCACGAGATATTCGCGCATCTGCACAAGGCGGATGAACTGGAGCACGTGCTCGATGATTTCGAGAGCCGCGGAGAGATTGCGTCCAAGGAGCAGAAGCAAATGCTCAGGGATCTCATCTCGTCCGCATGGACCGGAAGTGATGAGATGCGGGACTGGTTCACAGCGCCATGGCAGCTCAAGCTCGAAGAAGCGATTTATATCGACCATCGCGAGTTGAGACCGGACCGTGTGATGATTAATCCCGAAACGAACGAAGCCGTCGTGCTCGATTATAAGTTCGGTATCTGGGAAGACAGATATATACAGCAGGTACGCGAATACATGGAGGCCCTGCAACGGATGGGCCATAGTCCCGTGCGAGGATACCTCTGGTTCGCTCGTACCAACAAATTAGTCCCCGTAACCCCAAACACATAACAACATGCCAATTGCCTCTTTCTTACATCAGACCGCTCTGTCCATCATACAGACCATCGACTGGCAGCAGTTAAGCCGCACCACACTTGTCCTTCCTTCTCATCGCGCCGGACTGGTACTCAAGGATGAATTGCTGCGACTCCAGCAGGAGCGGCAGGCGCAAGCCGTCTGGGCGCCGCAAGTGCAGACGCTCACTCAACTGCAGGATGCGCTCAGCCCGCTTTACGCCGAGGATGAACTAATGACTATCGTCCGCCTGTACAAGCACTATCGGCGCCTCAACGAAGGCGATACCGACCTTATGCCGCTTGATATGTTCTATGGATGGGGACGGCAGATGCTGGCCGATTTTACGAATGTCGATGCCTCGATGCCGCAAGCAGAAGTGCAGAATTTCTTTGAGAACACCGTTGCGGCGCACGAATTGGCGGACTGGCACTTGGACCCCGATACCGAAGAACGCCTTCGGGCATTGCTCCCGGATGCACAAGGCGCTGAATACAAGGCGCAGGCGGATTCGGTACGGGCGCAGTATGAGCATCTATGGAGGCAGATTTATCAGCTCTATACGGCTCTGCGAAGCGAGATGGAGCTGCAGCAGAAAGGATATCCCGGCATGCGCCAGCGTGCTGTCATCGAGCATTGGGACGATGAATATGTGCAATCCAAGCTGGCCGGACGTACGTATATCTTTGTCGGTTTCAACTATCTCCTCCCTGTCGAGCGCGATATGATGATGCGCCTCCGCGATGCCAACCAGGCGCTCTTCTATTGGGATTTTGTCACCAATTTTGAGACGAACACCAAGGCATTCTCCTTTGCCGAACTCAATAGTGGTATCTTAGGCAGCGCTTTGCCGCCTAGAGCACCGCTTACCGGCAATCCTGCCTCCGTCACCCTTGTCTCGTGCGTCTCGAGAGAGGCGCAGGCTCAGTATGTGCATCGCTGGCTGCAGGAGAACTACACCGAGAAAGGGCAGAAAGTGGGGGTGGTTATTTGTGATGAAACCATGCTCGAATCTGTCATCTATACCCTGCCGCCAATCACCTTGCTCGGGCAGACAGAACCCGAACCGGTGAATATAACCAAAGGATTCCCGCTGCGCAATACTGCGGTCTATGCACGCGTACTCAAATGGTTGGGAGACAGGCAGAGAGGAAAGGCAGATGATGTCGTCACGCCCGAACTCATCGACCGGATGCTCTCCGAGGTCTTCACTCCGGATACGGAAATTGCGGCACCCGCTGATGCCGGAAACGCCTCGCTCTCTTGGCAGGAACTGCTCATCTTCGAGTCCGAATATCAGACGCGAAAGATAGCTAACCAGATGCGTCTGCTCATTGCTAATGGCATTGATAATGTGCCGTTTACGCTCAAACTCCTGCGCTTGTTGATGCGTCGGACCATGGAGAATGTCACTATGCCGTTCCATGGAGAACCCGTCACGGATATGCAGGTTATGGGTGTGCTCGAGACGCGTCTGCTCGATTTCGACAAACTGCTCCTGCTCAATGTCGAGGAAGGGATTATTCCGCAGCGCAAGAATGACTGCAGTTTCATTCCGTTCTATCTGCGCAAGGCCTATCATATGCAGACCTCGGATGAGCGGGCTACGGTCTATGCCTATAATTTCTTCCGCCTGCTTACGCGCGCCGGCCATTCAACGCTCCTGTATGCCTCGGCGGACACGGCTGAGGGAGGAAAAGGAATGTCGCGCTTTGTCATGCAGATCCTCTATTCGCCTGAATTCAAGGTCGAGAAGCAATATCTTCAGGAGCAGGGTACCCTCGCTGCCCGGACGGATATATCTACGGCCATGACGGAGAAACTGCAACTCAAACGCCTCTCGCCCAGCGCTCTGAATACCTATATCTCCTGCCCCCGCAGTTTCTATCTGCAGTACGTCCTCGGATTGCGGCCGAAGGAAGAGGAGGCTACGCTCTTCAAGGCCAATACGCTCGGCTCGTTCGTCCATCATTCCATGGAGTATCTCTATCGCACATGCTTGCATTGCGATAACGTCCATCCCGTGCGTGTGCAGCCCGAGCAAATAGAGGCTATGCGGACCGATGAAGCGCTCCTTGACGAGGCGCTCGCGTACGCATATGTGGAGATGAATAAGGAGTGGCTCAGGGATCATCCGGACGAGCCGGACCATTTTGTGCCCAACCATCATCTGGGCGAGAATGTGATCATCAAAGGCTATGTGTCCAATATCCTGGAGCGCGACTGCAGGGATGCGAAAATCGGTCTGCAGATATATATGCTTGAGCAGCGTCTCACTTTCCGCGTGCCCATTGACGGAGTAGGGGAGATTGAGGTGGGAGGAAACATCGACCGTCTCGATATCTTCGGACCGGAAGGAAACGAATGCTTGCGCGTGATTGATTATAAATCAGGTGGTTATAGCGATACCACGCATGCGGATAAGATGTCTGCGGCATGGGATGAGATGATGGAGAGCGATGAGAAAGGATATGTCCGCCAGACCCTTATTTACAGCCACGCCGTCATGCTCAAGGACCAAACCGGCTTGCGCATCGAGCCGAACCTCTTCTTCTGCCGCCGTAAGCTGATAGATATCACCGCCACCACTATTGATGTCGAGCAGCAGCCCGTCACCGATTATCGGCAGATTAGCGACCAGTTCTATCTCGCCTTGCAGGATAAAATCAGGCTCATTTTCTCTGCTACCGATTTCCCGCCCTGCGATGAAGGCAAATGTCCCTCTTTCTGTCCGTTCTTTATGCTCTGCGGACGCAAATCGACGGAGTTCTGATGACTGAGACAACCCAATATTACCGGGTGGCGGACCTTCCGTTTGCCATAGAGGCAAGGCCTGAGCACTTTACCTTACTGCCGAATTATGCGCCGTTCATCGCAGATGCGGATGCTTCTCCGATGTTCGTCCTGCATGTATCCGAAGAGGCTTTTCCGGATATGGAGGGCTGGGAGCATATGCATACCGAATCGTCCGAACCCTCTCTGCCGCGTGTAGAGATATACCGCCGCGCGGGCGAATGGCTGTTTCGCCTCGCATATACACGGGATGGAGATATCGTTGCTGTTTTGCATACCGATGCCGATTGGAGCAATGTCACGCTCTCGCTCCGGCACGAGGCATTGCGCTTTGCCGTTGATTCTGCGGCGATGATGTCCTATGCATGCTGCGCAGCGCCGCATCGCGCACTGCTTTTCCATGCTTCTGCCGTCATGCGTAGCGGGAAGGGATTTCTCTTCCTCGGCCGCTCCGGAACAGGTAAGAGCACCCACTCGCAGCTGTGGCTGAGCGCTTTTCCAGAGGCAGAACTGCTCAACGATGACAACCCTGTTGTGCGCATCCTGCCCGATGACTGTGTGCAGGTCTATGGCTCGCCGTGGAGCGGAAAAACACCCTGCTATCGCAATCTCTCCGTCCCAGTCGCTGCGCTCGTCCAGCTGCAGCAAGCGCCATCCAATGCCATATGTCCGCTGAAAATGACGCAGGCCTATCCCTTCCTCCTGTCCTCTGTCAACGGACTCAAACTCGTTCCGGCAATAATGGACCGGCTGTACGACACTATCGCACAGCTCCTTGGGCATTGTAAGGTATATAAGCTGGATTGTCTGCCTAATCTTGAGGCGGCACAGTTATGCGCTCAAACGTGTTTATCTTAGCCTTGTCAAACGGACACGACACTTTGATGTAATTCTCTGTGAATCCGTGCATTAGGTATTCTTCATTGCCCGTGTCTTCACGTTTGGTCCGTTTCCCTTCCCATAGCACGGTTGCTTCGTATCCGGCATGTTCTTTGTAGAATGCTGCGGTCTTGCGGGCCGAGATAGCGTGCAGTTGTTTGCTTCGCCGTTCGCGCTCTTTCTGAGGAACCACAAGCAAATTCATCTCCAGCATGCGTGTGTTTGCGCGCTCGGAATAGGTGAATACATGCAGCTGGGATACCGGCAGCGACTCAATGAAATCGACATATTCTGCCCAGCACTCCTCGGTCTCTCCGCGCACGCCTACCATGCAATCTACACCTATAAAGGCGTGCGGCATCACTGCTTTGATATGCGCCACGCGCTCGGCGAATAGCTCTCGTGTATAGCGCCTGCCCATGATCTTGAGAACCGTGTTGCTTCCACTCTGCAATGGGATATGGAAATGTGGTGCGAAATGACGGCTATGTGCCACAAAATCAATGATTTCATCGCTTAGCAGGTTCGGCTCGCAACTGCTGATGCGTATCCGGTATTCGCCCTTTGCCTCTATCTCGTCTAAGGCGCGGAGCAGGTCGATGAATCGCTCTCCTGTGCTGCGTCCGAAATCGCCGATGTTCACGCCCGATAGGATGATTTCTTTTGCGCCGCCCTCCAGCGCCTCTTTTGCTTGTTCCACTAGCGAATGGATGGAGGGATTGCGGCTCTTCCCACGCGCTAAAGGGATTGTGCAGTAGCTGCAGAAATAGTTGCATCCGTCCTGCACTTTCAGGAAGCAGCGTGTGCGGTCGTCCTTGCTGTATGCCCCGTGGAAATCGTCTACCTCACGGATAGGGGATATCTGTATACGCGCTTCCAGGCGGTTAATCAGTTCCGGCAAGCGGAATTTCTCGTCTTGCCCTAATACATAATCCACGCCTTCTATATGCGCTATCTCCTGCGGCTTCAGCTGCGCGTAGCAACCCGTCACAATCACTATCGCATTCGGATTCTGACGGCGGATACGATGAATCATCTGCCGGTCTTTATGATCGGCGGCATCGGTTACGGAGCATGTGTTGATGATGCATATATCTGCGCTCTCGCCTTGTTTGGCGCGCGTGTGTCCGCGTTCCAGCAATGCTTTGCCTAACGCACTGCTCTCCGCAAAATTGAGCTTGCAGCCTAATGTCGTAAAGGATATCTTCATATCTACAAAAAAAATGGTTCATTCTGTAGGAGAACGAACCATTTCCAGTAGTGCTACCCGGACTCGAACCGGGGTTTACGGCGTGAGAGGCCGTTGTCCTAGGCCACTAGACGATAGCACCCAGCGCGTTTGATTTCTCAAAAGCGGGTGCAAAGGTACTGCTTTTTTTTCATATACGCAAATCTTTTTGCATTTTTTTTGCATTTTTATCATTTTTACGGATATCGCTTCCTCTTTTCGCCATCTCTATATACGTGCGTGTGCGCGCGTTCCTTATATACACGTGCGCATATTGAGCCAGCACGCCCGCTTCGCCTAAAATACGCCGATTCTCCTTCTTTCGGTCCAAATAACATTAAATTGCCAAAATTGAACAAAATTCCAAACTACACAAAATCAACGATTTACAGACAAAGTGCAAAAAAAAGTAAAAAAAAGTGCAAAAATATTTGGTCAGTTCAAAAATTTGTAGTACCTTTGCATCCGCTTTCGCCCAAAAAACTGGGGTCACCCAAAAGGCGCAAGCAATGATCTTTGAAAGAATGTCTATTCATAACAAGATGTAGTACAAGAACTGAAGTAAATTTATTTACGTAAGTCCACGGCTTGTCCGTGAACTTATTTAGGTTCCCGAAAAATTCTACACTTGATAAATTCGATTATTCTGAGCTATCTTATAATTTCTTTTTACAACGAAGAGTTTGATCCTGGCTCAGGATGAACGCTAGCGAC
>ONGK01000009.1 GCA_900317345.1 uncultured Bacteroidales bacterium
TAGTCATATAGGTAGAGAAAATACCCAGCAAGCTATTATCCGGGCTTGAACCTTCATATCTGAAACCGATACCGTAAATGTTGTCATGTATGGCAGAAATCGTTCCGGGCCATTGCTCGCCGTTCATCTCGGTAAATTTGATATTGTGGTCTTGGTCCTCGGTGCTTCTGACCGCATAATTCCACTCTAACTGCGTCCACGGACCTTCTTCGGCGCCCTCTCCCCACTTCACCCAAACGGCATAGAGTGTCTGCGGACCTTTGTCCTCTGCTGTAGCTGTGATGAAGTCTTGATCCACATAGACCACCGGTCCGTTCGGCTCCGTGGCCCAACCCTGGAAGATATAGCCATCACGGGTGAAAGCTTTTGGCGACAGCTTGCCGCTGTTGTCAATATTCTGATTCTCCATCGTACCCGTTCCGCCGTTGGCATCGAAGATGACGATCTTGCGGTATGTCCATACGGTGTCTATATCATCGCTTTTGAATGTTCCGCGCTCATCCAGACTGGTATTAATCATCTGGTCGTCCGAGCCAATCATGTAACTCATCAGCAGATACCATGACTTGGTCTGCGTCGTGTTGCCGTTGATGTTATCGAATGTGAACGCAGCAGTCTTCTGACCGGAACCTTTCATATTGCCGCTGTAACTGTCATTGTAGAACCAGCCCAGCATAGGCGGAACGACAGCCGGCTGCAATTGGTCATATCTATTGGTGAATGGCACTTTGAGGCTACTGATTGAGTCGTACTCATCCGGTAGGGTGTGCAGACACACGGTGGAATAATGTTTCTTGCTCTGACTATAGAACGTGTATTTCCAAGTTAGTGTCATCGACGAATAAGACGGCATTGCCATCTCGCTCTTAAAAATAGCGAAAAAGCCCATCTTGGTGTAATCCGGGCTATTCCCTTGGTAGTGGAAGCCGGTACCATATTGGTCCGTCGTGCATGCATACCAACCGGGCCACGGCTCTGCATTCGCATCGTTATAGCACATTGAGTCATTTTGGTTCTTTGCACAGGAGGTGGGTTTGAAGTCTATTAATGTCCACGGGCCTTCGATGATAGGGTCATCCGCCCACATACTCACTGCGCATACCAGCGCAACTATACACAATAAAATCTTTTTCATTTGTATATTTTTTGCTTGTTTATTCATTCTCCAATTCCGACGACAAAGATACCACTTTTTTTGCATTTATGCAAATAAATATGCACTTTTTGACCCAAAGTCAAGAAAAAAGACCATTTTTTGACGCAAAGTCAAGTCTTGTGACGAAATACGCCAAAATAGTGACAAAAAAGAGCACCCATATTCGGGTGCTCCCTCTTTTCTTCCTCCTTCCCGTCAGGGATCCGGGGTCCCCAATGATGTTTTAAGCCCTTCCCGTTAGGGAGATTCAGTATATACCCTCTCGTTAGATTGACTATTTTGTGCAATAAATTCGCTGTACTGCATAAAAAAGTATATTTTTGTGCAATAAACTTGCATAATTGAATAAAAAGTAGTACCTTTGTAGTCGCAAACAAATTTACTATGGAAGACAATTTCGCCATACAACTTTTTGAAGGAAAGAAAGTCCGCATCGTCTGGGATGAGGAGCAAGAAAAGTACTATTTCTCTGTCGTAGATATAGTACAAGTGTTAACGGATAGTACCGATGCCAAGCAATACGTTAAAAAAATGCGTGCGCGTGACAAGGAATTAGATTCCAAGTGGGGTACAATTTGTACCCCTATTGAAATGAGAGCTTTTGACGGCAAACGAAGGAAAGTGCAAGCCGCTGATTTACAGGGCATTTTCCGTATTATCCAGTCTATCCCGTCCAAGAAAGCAGAGCCTGTCAAACAATGGTTAGCGCAATTGGGAGAACAGCGCATCGACCAAATGATTGATCCTGAACTGACATTCCAAATGGCTGTAGAGGATTATCGCCGTCAGGGCTATTCGGACAAGTGGATTAACGAGCGCATGCGTTCTATAGAAATGCGCAAAGAGTTGACGGACGAATGGCAACGTGCCGGAATAACGGAACATAAGGATTTTGCCATCTTGACGAATGTGCTTACGCAAGCGTGGAGCGGGATGACAACAGGCGAATACAAACACCTCAAAGGGCTGACGAAAGAGAACTTACGTGACAATATGACCAATGTCGAGTTGGCGCTTAACACCTTAGCAGAAGTGGCAACTACAGAACTTTCCCGTCAGCGAAATCCGAAAGGCATGGGAGAAAGCAAGCAGGCTGCACAAGCAGGAGGTAAAGTGGCAAAAAACGCACGCGAAGATTTGGAGCGACAATTAGGACGTAGCGTTATCTCTTCTGAACGCGCCTCTGACCATCTCCGTTCGATTGATGACACTTCATCGCAAGAATTGCCATTTGATGATACGGAAAAAGGCGATAATCAATAATTTCCCCTCCCCTGTGGTTACCTTTTGCAGCAAAAAATAGTTCAACACAAAAAAACGCACCGCTTCGCAGCGATGCGTTTCCTTACTAACTAAATCTAATTAACTATGAAAAATTCTACATAAAGGTTTAGCGGTTTATTTGAGCTCTGCACCAAGGGCATTGTAGAACTTGCCGTTCTTCTCTATAACGAGCATGCCGTTGCGGAAGGATTTGATGGCCTTGGCATCGGCGTTGGTATTGTCGATACCTGTTGGGTCGTCATTTATTACGAGTACTACGTCGGTTACGTTGAACGCAGCTGTAGGTTTGCCATCCGTATTGTACTGAATAATCAACTGATTGGCATTCGTGAGTTTCGAGCGCATTTCGTCATCCAGATTCAAATTCATATATCCCTCTCCCTCATCAAACGAGATATTGACATTATTACGATCGGCTATATATCCATCTCCTTCCCACTCATTACGGAAATTGAAGTCGAACTCGTTTCCTACAGCATCCGAATAGAAGCGGATAGCGTCCACCTTACTAAAATCAATTACGTTAAATCCTTCTGTATAAAGATAGAGAGTTTGCCATTTTCCAGCCAAGAAGGAACCGGTCCAAAGGGTCTTTCCTTCCTTAAGGGTTTTTCCGTCAAGCAGTTCAACTTTCGTTGCGACAAAATTAGCTCCGACTATCTCTAATCCATTATTTTGAATGGCCTCAAGTGCAAATTCTGTCAAATACAATTCATAGGTGCCGTCACCACTAATCCAAGCTTCACGACGTGAACCGACAATATTTTTACCATTTGATTTGAACTCTATACCATCCGATGCGTTCTCAAACGTAACTACTAATTTTTGCCCGGCTGTAGCGTTGGAAAACGTATCAGCTTCAAGATTTAGCGGAGTTGTCCATTTTACATGTTGGCTACCCGTCCAAAGATCAGTTGCATTCAGGCTGAGCGCCATGATGACGGCGCTCAGCGTTATAAATAACTTCTTCATGATTGTGAAGATTTCAAATGTCACAGTTTACTTTACTTCTACGCCTTGTGCGTTGTAGAGTTTGTTGTCACGCACGATGTAGAGCACGCCGTCCACCACCACTTTCTGCACTTTCTCGGTCAGAACGAGGTTCTCGATGCCTTCGCCCTTTGCAGCGAATACAGCCATGACAGCAATATCTTCGGTCATAACGAATGTCAGTTCGTCCGGGGTAGTCGTTACACCGCAGTAGTAACAATTAATAACCGGAGCCCAGGCAATGTCACCATCCAGTTCGTTAGCATACTGCCACTCTTTGAACTCATAACCTTCGTTCGCGGTAGCGCGGAGGATGACGGTGTCACCTTCTGCCACCTCATAAACGGTCTTGCCTTCATAGCCATCCAGCGGGCCGGTGTGTTTGAATGCGTTAACCAACTCAACAGAACCCATGGTGGTATCGTTTACATAGAGCTCGAGGGTGTATACTACCGGCTCTTCCTCCATTACGAGCACGATGTCGGTGAGGTTGAAGTTCTGACCTTCTCCTCTGCATAACTGAACGATTACGAAATCACCTTCTGCCAGCTTGGTGCGGATTTCATCCGTCAGTGTCAACTCAGTCATTAATCCTGAACCAGCCTCACTAGTAATATCACTTTGCCAAGTTTGTTTCAAATTGATGGTATAGGTAGATCCTTCTGCTTCGGGACTACAGTAGAAGCGAATGGCTTTCACCTTAGCCAGATCAAATTGTGTGAAGTTATCTTTAAAGAACTCCATAGCGCCGCATGTTTCATCCATCCAGCGAAAACCGGTCCATGCTGTGCCTTCTTTGATATCACTGAGAGCTTTGCCATCAATCACTTCCACTTTGGTGCAAGTGAAGTGCGCACCCACAATTTGCAAACCGTGTGCTTGAACATCAGCTACACCCGCGAGTGTTAGATAAGACTCGTATGTACCTTCACCAGAAATCCAACCATTGTCTCTACGTGTACCTGAGAGATGATGCCATAAATCAGGCACTTTGAACTCGATACCATCCGAGGCTTCCGTGTAGGTAACTACGATTATCTGACCAGCAACAACGTCTGCGAATTTAGTTGCTTCCAGGTTGAGAGGAGTATCCCACGTTACCTGGTGTGAACCGTTGAACAACTCCGTTGCAGAAGCAGCGATGCTCATGGCAACGGCTGCTACAAAGAGAAATAATTTCTTCATAATGTTTAATTTTTAAAGGGTTAATTAAAAGGGTTGTTAATAAATACGGATTTTATTATCTCCGATTGTATTGTTGATACATTGTCCCATAGCACTGTACATACGCCCGGGCAGCCGGATGACGAGTTGCCCGTTCAGGAGTACTTTTTGTACCGGCACGTCCACTCCCGTCTGCTCCATTCCTTCTATAGTCGGGTCATAGATGCGCTGCGTGACATTCGATATCTGCACCGAACCGGAATAGCAATTAATCGTCCATCCATGGGATTGCATGCCGTAGATACGATTGGTATAGCAGGCTACGTCGTTGATGTACATCACGAGCACCGAGCGGTCGATATAGATATCTATATGATACGTGTTGTCGGCTGGTTGCGTAAAGAAATAGCCGTCTATATAGGGTATAAATCCCATTCCGTTTTCCTGCTCGAAATTGATTTTTCGCAGTCCGTCATTCTCAGGATTGACGATGAGCGAATAGAACAGGTGCGTGTTGGCATCGCGGCAAACGGAGAGACCAAACTTATCATTGGCATTCCCGGTGGTAAGGGTAAAAGAGAGATGAGTCCGTTCGCTGAGCGCAGGCAAGTTGATATGCTGGCCTGCCGAGAGGGAAGAGTGAGCCATGGAATAGGTAGTACAATTATGATAATTCCTTATTCCTTCCACTTCGCCTAAAGTAAGTGCCCCGTCAGTGTGCTGTATTAGGCGGTGCGCCACCAAGGTACCCGCCCAGTCGGGCTCTCCGTTGTCGTTATTGACGGCGGTATTGTCATTATTCCGTCTGGTAGGGCACCATCCCCAAAGATAGCGATTTATACCATCACAAGCCGTTTTTCCAGCATAGAGTCCGCGGCTATCGAGATAGCCCTCGTGGTTATCGGGCCAAAGGGGTATATCATTCGCAGTACAGGTCTTGAGACCCTCGAATGTTCTCGCTTTGAAATACTGCACGCGGCGTATCTCGCGGTGCAACTCGCTATACACGAGATACCACCAGTCGCCCATCTTGAATACATTCGGGCACTCGTAGAAACGATCCCACAGGGTGGTCATGAAGACTCCTTCGTCGGTCCACTGCTGCAGGTCGGACGAGGAAAAATGCGCGAGCACATTCCTACCGTCCTTGCCGGTAGCAACTAACATATGGTACTGTCCATCTTCGCCCATAAACACTTCGGGGTCGCGAAAATCATTGCGGTAATAATACCCTGCCGCACCATCCAAATGGAAATTGGTCTTGGTCCAGTTGACGCCATCTGTAGAGGTCGCGCTCATGATGACCTGCGCGCACTCATCGGGGCCGGGTTGGTACTTATTGCCGGTATAGAAGAAATAATACTTCTGCTGCGCCTCGCACCATATTACCGACCCGGTACCGATAGCTGCATCTTGCGCCCACATATTGCCTGTAGGCAGCACCTCTCCCAAATAAATCCGGAAGAGTCCGCTTTGCGTATCGTAGAACGGCATCGGATCGCCACACCATCCCTGTGCCGGCTGGTAGTAATACCCGTCGGTCTGAGCAGCCATTTCTGAGAGGATGCTACAAAGAAACAGTATGGATAGTATTCGTTTCATGATTGGTCAGTACAGGCAGTAATCAGCCGCCTGTACCGAAGGAGGAATTAATATTGCTTGACTTGAATATCCTTGACCGTCATGCCGCCTTCGTAGCAGTTGACCGACCAGCAGTTACGCGGGAGGTTGTAGATACGCTGGGTGTAGCAGAGCACATCGTTGATGTACATGGTCAACACCGAGTTGTCGGTATAGATATTGATATTGTACGTTCTATCCGCAGGAATGGGGAACGGATAGCTGCCGCCTCCCTTGAGTTCCCATTTACCCTGCTCTTCCTCAAAGCGGATGAAATTGTTGTTACCATCCGGGCATACCATGATGGAGTAGTATTTCTCGTAGGTTTTATCCCCGTCTTTGCGGTCGCCGCGAACGAAGGAGATACCGAATCGGTCCGCTTTGTCGGAGGTGGTGACTGTCATGGAGATATGATTGTGGTAGTTCAGTGTATTGAACATCACACTGCTATACGCTTTCATCGAATAGCCGCCTTCTATCTCCGTGAGATTGCCTTCCTCTTTGCCCCAAGTCTTGACAGGTTTGAGAGTCGCGGTAAGGTTGTATTTGGCGCGGATAGCCGGTACTTCTGCGGTGTAGAGCGTACCGTCCTCGCGCTGCATGAGTCGGTGCACCACCAGTGTGCCGCCCCATTTAGGCTCAACGTCGGGACTGATATCGGTATTATCCCTGCCTCGGCGCTCCGGACACCATCCCCACATATAGCGGTCGGTGCCATCGGAAGCCGTGTTGCCGGCATAGAAAGCACGTCCGTCCAATGCACCCTCCTTGCTATCCGGCCATTGGGGATTGGTGGCCGCCTTCAGGTCGGCGATGGTGTGCCCCTTGAGGTAGTGTACACGGCGCTCGAAAGAGCTCATGTCGCTATAGGTGAGATACCACCAGTCGCCCATCTTGAATACATTCGGGCACTCGAGGAAGCGGTCCCAAATCATCTTGGTGAACTTACCGGCATGCGACCATGTCTTGAGGTCGGGTGAGGTGAACTCAGCGAAGCATCCGTCTTTGTCTTCTGTGCGTGAACCTGCCGGCATCGGTTTGGTAGCCACAATCATGTGCCAGCCGTCCTCCATTTTCCAAATAAACGGGTCGCGGAAATTGAGCGTGCTATAGCCGTAGTCGCCACCGCGCAGACGGAAGAGATGGTCCTTGGTCCAGGTCTTGAAGTCCGGACTGGTAGCGCGCATCACTACCTGACGATCCTCGTCGGAAGCAGGTTTGTAGCGCTCACCTGTGTAGTAGATATAATACAGTTTCTCCTGCTCGTCATACACGATGCAGCCTGTACCGAGGGCGGCGTCCTGCTCACCGGCACGACCGGTAGGCAGCACTTCACCCATCGAGGTATATGTAGCGCAATCGGTGGTGCGAACTCCCCAGAGCGGGTGGAAAGTCTGCTCCAGGTTCTGCTCGAAATTATGAAGATAGAGGATTTTGAAATCCTTCTCCACCGGGTCGTAGAACGGCAGCGGGTCACCTACCGAACCTGCGGACGGCATGTAGTAAGTGGTGGACGTCACCTCATCCTTCGAATTGAAGTAATCGGTGGTATTCTCCCAGTCCTTCTTCTCCTGCGGGATGTTTTCCTGGCAACCGGTTAAGAACGCTGCGCTCAAAGATAAAAGACCGCTAACGCTCAAAGATAAAAGCATATTTGTTGTTTTCATAATGACTTATTGTTTCAAATAATTAAACGCGTTTTCGGTAATCTTGGCGATATTCTTGTGGTAGTATTGCGTACCTTCTTCGCCGGCAATGGAATACCAGTCATAGCATCCTGAACCGATACAAATGATAGCTCCGTGGCTATCTGTGCGTTTGAACTCCCATGCCACTACAGCGTCCGCGCCTCCGGCGATGTCGTGCGCACCGGTCTTCTCGCAGAAGACAGTCCGGTCAGCATATCCACCCCAGTCTGCACCGATATGGTACTGCGCGGTAGAGTTGGTGATGCGGTAGCCCTCATCGCAGGTATAGACATGATCCAACGCTTCGTTGTTCATGATGAGGTTCTGCCACAAAGCATGGTCGGTGTGGCCGGTGATAGCGAACTCCCACGGACCGCCAACGCGCTCCGCTTCGTCCTCTTTCTTTCCCCAGGCATTGTTCGGGAAACACTCTGCTTCACCCAGGTAGAACGGCAGATTGACCGCATAACGCGTCAAGAGGAAAGAGCCGCCTGCTTGGTAGAACTCTTTGAGTTTGTCGGTTACCAGCGGGTCCACAGCCTCCGGTGCATTGGCTTCAAAGGCGCCTTTGCCTTCCAGACCGCCGTCCTTGTGGAAATGCCACCAGATTACTTTGCAGTCCGTCATCACCACGCGTCCCAGTTTGAGGTCTTCAAACGAAGCGTAGTCAGAGTTCTCGATATTGCTCAGCATCCAGTTGACAGCCTCCTGCTCTTCAGGATTGAGCTGTGCTACCGTCTGCGCCAATCCCAGATAGAGGAAGACCGGATTACCTTTCTCCTTGACGGTGACCGTGTAGGTCGTAGAAGCCGTGTTGTAGGTAACCGTGAAATCCACCGGATTAGTGAAATCACACGGCAGACCGGATTGCGGCGACACAGTAGCGCCATCGGTGGTCTTGATGGTCGGCACGAGGCTCTTGATATCCGTGCCGACAGGAACGGAAACGCTGATGGTATGAGCCACTTGGTCTACGATGCCGAGATAGAGGTCGTTGAGCACGAAGGAGAGGATACGTGCCTCATCGTGCTTGACGCTCACTTTATAGTCCTGGAACACATTGCCGTTCTCTACGTGCATGACGATGGGCGAGGTCATATTGAATTTGTCACCTACCTTGTAGTTCGCAGTGGCACCTGCTGAGAGTTTGAGCGCAGTGAGAGTCATAAGATGTGCGTCGTACGTCTCCGGCACACCTACCACTACGGTACGTGCGGCATGGTCAACCACGCCGGGATAGGTATCCAGCACCAGGCTGTCGATACGGCAATCACCGGAGATATCAAACGAACTGGTTTTCTTGTTGCAACTCAACAAGAACAACGTACAGAGTGACAAAGTACAAAGTACTATTTTATTGATTGCTTTCATATACATTACCAATTACAAATTACCAATTACCAATATTTTGTGTATAATGCCCGTTGGAGGCAGCCACCTGCTTATGCGGGATAGGCAGATACTCGTTCTTGTTGGCCGTGAAACGCGCACTGGTGTAGATACGGCAGTCGTTTGCCTCCTCTACGTAGTACTTGTTAATCACAGGCTCAGCCTCTCCCCAACGCACGAGGTCGAAGAAACGCTCGGACTCCATAGCCAGTTCCAGACGGCGTTCCATCTTCACTTTAGCGAGCGCATTCGAGTAGTCGTTATAGGGTTTGATACGGATCTTTGCACCGTACTTGGAGTCATATCCGGCGAGCATACCTATGCTTCGCGAAGCGCGATTGCGGATTTGGTTGACGATATCGATAGCCTCATCATTGCGTCCCAGCTGTGCCAGTGCCTCAGCGCGCATCAACAGAACGTCCGCATAGCGAACCACAATACGGTTCATCGGTGTTCCGAACCACAGCGCGGAGCGAATGAGATATCCGCTGGCGGGGTCCACATTGTGCTTGAGGGTGACGTTATAACCATACAGACCATTGGAACGACTCCAGTTTTGGGTACGGTTCATCATGAGGTCAGGATTGAACTCATACGGGAAACCGGAGATACCCACGGTCAACCACAGACGCGGGTCGGCCGTCTCGGTGGCAGGGTCGAAATCATTATCGTTGAAATTTTCGATATACGGCAGTCCTTCTGCGTTGGTTCGGAACGCATTCACGAGGTTCTGGCTGGGCTTGTAGAAATCGCAACCGCCATCGGTAACACCCTCGATAGCCGGTACCATAAGTCCGTACGACCAGTTACAGTTACCTAAGTTCGTACCATCGTTGGTCGAGTATTGCATTGCCCAGAGGCTCTCCTTGCCGTTCTCATATTGCGGCTCGGGACGGAAGTTATTATGGAAATCATCCTCCAAACCATACCCACCGGCGGTATAGATATTCTCCTCGGTATAGAGAAGCACTTTCTCCAAATCCTGCTGGTTGATAGAGGTGACCTGATGCGAAGTAGGATCGTCCTGGCGGTATGCTTTGTAGAGATATACTTTCGCCAGCATACCAGCCGCAGAAGCCTGCGTCGGACGCCCTTTCTCTACTTGCGTAGCGGGCAATACACTATACGCATATTCAAGGTCATCGGCGATGAGTTGCCATCCTTCGTCATTGGTATATTGGGTGTTGCTTAGTGCGTTATAGCCTTCCTGCTTCATCCGCGGGTCCATCACAAAGGGGATATTCTTGTACAGGCGCTTGAGCAAGAAATGACCATATGCACGCAGGAACCGCATTTCACCCAGTCGTTGTGCTTTCAGCTGATAGGTGTTCGGCATACTCTCTAACGCAGCAATGGCGGCATTCACACGGCTCAAACAGTTATACAGACGCTCCCACATGTCGTTGATATTCCAGTTGGTGGTCAGAATACCCTGGCTGATTTCCAATTGATGGAAGACATCGCCATCATTCTCAGATATACCGCCTTTGTAAGCATCATCGGAGCGAACATCAAAGTTCCACATTGAGAACGATGAGTTAATATCCTCCGCAGAGATAAAGATGGCATAGGCGGAGATACAGATATTGTCGATATACAGCGGGTCATTTACCTGGTCCTCGCTCAGCGTCGCTTGCGGCACATCCTGGTTAAGGAAATTGTCACAACTACTTAAGAGCAAGGAGCAAGGAATAAGGAGTAAGGACAAATATGCCTTAGTGATATTCTTCGTTTTCATATTACGTTTCATTTTAGTCTTTTGTCTTGATTCTTTTAGCGAAGCGGTCTTTGCTCCTTAGAACGTTACTTTCGTTCCCAAGGTTACCGTCAGCGGGATAGGATAACCGAAGGTCGGTACCTCCGGGTCAACACCCGTGAACTTAGCCGAGTGGATAGTGAATACGTTCTGCGCAGAAACGAACCAACGCCAGTTCTGCATCAGCATTTTACTGCAAGCCGATTTAGGCAGGTTGTAGCCCAACTGCAGATTGCGCAGTTTAAGGAACGAACCATCCTCTACGAAATAGGTGCTGACACGTGTCTCGTTGTTGTTATTATTGGTCGACAGCGCAGGGATATTGCTATTAGGGTTGGTGGGACTCCATGCGTCCAATACGCGCGTTCCTTTATTGAGGTTCGCCACGTTCACACCGGTCCATAGATCCGTCTGCTGCTTGAAGTCTTTCGTGATGACCTGCTGACCGCCTACACCTTGGAAGAAGAGCGTCAGGTCGAAACCTTTGTACTCAAAGTAGAAGTTTGCACCGAATGAAACGGCGGGAATAGGAGTATATATCCATGTCTGGTCTTTCTCGGTAACAACACCATCGCCATTGATATCGCGGTAACGGATACGTCCCAGACCAGCACCCTCTTGGATGGCATGGTTGTCAATCTCCTCCTGACTTTTGAAAATACCGTCAGCAATATATCCTACCTGCGAACCGATAGCATGACCGACTACCGACTGCACGCCGTTGCCGCCGAAGGCACCGCTGGCCGCTACCGTGGGCGGCATATCGATTACCTTATTGTCATAATGAGAGATATTGGCGGAGATATCGTATTTGAAACCGCCTTTAGTCTGGTTGCGGTAACCCAACTGGAACTCTACACCCATATTATCCACCGCACCGGCGTTCACCCACTGCGATGCGCCTTCTCCCATCACACCGATGCCGGTCATCAGGACGAGAATATCTTTCGTTTGCTTGTAGAACCAGTCGAACGAACCGTAGAACGTCTGCTTGAAGAAAGAGAAGTCAAGACCGACGTTGGTCTGCGAGGTGGTCTCCCATTTGATATCGTCGTTGCCCAACTGCACACGGCGGAAACCGGAAGGAAGGATACCGCCTCCGTTGGTGCCGGCAATGTCGTAGGATGTACCATAGGACTGACCGCCACTCTCGTTCACGCCGTAGTTGGAGTCGTAGATAGTATAGCGTGCGGTGGCATTGATGTCCTGGTTACCTGTCTGGCCCCATGAAGCGCGGATCTTGAGATCGTCAAGCCACGATGAAGCACCGCTCATGAACTTCTCTTGACTGATACGCCAACCGGCAGATACAGAGGGGAAGAAAGCAAAACGGTTGTTCTTACCGAAGCGGCTCGAACCGTCATAACGCATCGTCAGAGAGACGAGGTAACGGTTGTCATAGCTATAGTTCGCTTTTCCAAAGAAAGAGATCAGCGAGAAACTGCCGCCACCGCCGTAGGACTGGGCTGTACCCGTTCCTGCAGATGGCCACATGTATGTCGGCTTGAGCACGATGAAGTCCTCCTTGTATGCGGAGAACCACTCGTCTATCTGCCTGTTGAGCTCCGTACCTAACAAGAAGTCTGCGCGGTGCTTGCCAATCTCCAGATTATAGGTGATGATGGCGTTCCACATCCATTTCGTCCAATGCTCTTGCTTCGCCTCCACGGCATTCTTGTCGTTGGCGACCACGCCTTCATTGATAGGATACGTAAAGAAACGCTGCTTCTTCTGCGCATAGTCCAGACCGGCTGTGGTACGGATATTCAGACCCTTAATCGGGTTGATATTGAGGAATACGTTTCCGAACACACGCCAATAGGTATAGCGATTGTCTTTGTTGCGTTCCAAGATAGATAACGGGTTTTCGCGCTGAGGGAAACCGCTGGACGAAGGAGCCTGCGCCAAATCGCCGTTGGTCGTATATACCGGCAGCAAAGGGTTGTACTGCAGCACACTCTCTATGTAACCGCCGGGAGCGCCCACTTCTGAAGTGCGGCTGAGCGTGAAGTTCTCACCAATAGTCACGATATCTTTCAGCATCTTATAGTCGCTGTTCACACGCGCCGAGAAACGGTCAAAGTCGGTCATCTTGATGATACCGTCGTTCTTGTAGTAACCGAGTGAGAAGAAAGCACTTCCTTTCGGACCGCCGCTGCTCACAGATACGTTGTAGTTCTGTATCACACCGGGACGAGTCGTCTCTGCGAACCAGTCGGTGTTGCTTACCGGCACTGTTCCTGCAGCATCGAGGTATTTGTTGAGCGAGATGTTATTAAGAACAGGCTGACCCAACTCGTTATAGCCCCAATCGTAATGATAGCCCAATACGTTGGTGTTCGGGTCGGCGGTTCCGTCATTCACGTACGCCTGCCACATGGCACGACCGAACTGCTCAGAATTGAGGACACGCATCCGATTTACGTAGTTCTGTACCGCTACAGAGGCGTCCAGCGTCACATTCAGCTTACCCTCCGCGCCTTTCTTGGTCGTGATGATGATGACACCGTTGGCAGCACGCGAACCGTATATACTCGCGGACGCAGCATCTTTGAGCACCTGGATGGACTCGATATCGTTGGGGTTTAACTCGTGCATACCCGACGTGGTAGGCACACCGTCAATGACATAAAGAGGGTCATTGGACGAGTTTAAAGAACCTGTACCGCGGATACGAACCGTAGCCGCTCCTGACGGGTTACCGTCGGCAGAGATGTTCATGCCCGGCACTTTACCTTGCAGCGCTTTCATGGGGTTGTTTTCTTGCTGTTTCTCAAGGTCGGAAGCACTGATAGCGGTCACAGCACCGGTCAAATCAGCTTTGCGCTGGGTGGTGTAACCCGTTACCACCACTTCGTCCAGCAATTCGCTGTCTTCAGCCAACAACACTTTCAAGTTCTCGCCGGAGCTCACAGCTTGTGCTGCATAGCCTACATAACTGATTTCCAGCGTAGCACCATCCGCAACGTCCAGGGTGAAGTTACCGTCAAAGTCGGTAATAGTACCATTGGTCGTGCCTTTCTCCAATACACTGGCTCCGATGATCGGTTCGCTCGTAGCCTTGTCTATAACTACACCCGATGCCGGGCGTGCCATGATTGGCAGGGCAAAAAGCGCCATCAGTAGCCATGTGAAAAATGTTTTTCTCATGATTGTTTGTTATTTAAGATTATTTAAAATTATCCGGAATCACAGGCATAGCGCCGTTTTGCGTGCATACAAATGCAGAAACGGCAACGGCTTTCTCGTGCGCTTCGCGAATCGATTTGCCGAGCAGTATCTGTGCCACAAAGGTAGCGGTGAACGAGTCTCCGGCACCGACGGTATCGGCCACTTTCACTTTCGGGGTTGCTACATAACTCTCCTCGGTTTCGGTGAAGACATACGAACCGATGGCGCCACAGGTGAGGATGAGCATCTTCAGGTCATATTTGGCAATGAGGTCACGGCATACAAAACGCGTCTTCTCCGGGTCCTCAGCAATGAGTTTGCCGGGTACGGACGATACACCGAGCAGCATAGTGGCCACTACATCCAACTCCTCATCATTAATCTTGAGCACATTAGCGCGACTGAGCGATTCGGCAATCACTTCTGCCGTGAACCAGTTCTGGCGCAGGTTGATGTCAAAGACACGCAGGGCGGCCTTCGGCGCTTCGTCCAGGAAAGCATGGATGGTTTCACGACTGGTCTGCGAGCGCTGTGCCAGCGAACCGAAGCAGATAGCCTGTGCATGACGAGCCGTATAGAGCATTTCATCGGTCAAAGGGATATTGTCCCACGCCACGCCAAGGCAAATGTCATACTGCGGAATACCCTTGGCATCCAGTGTCACTTTGACAGTACCCGTGGGTTGCTCCACAACGGGCAAAATATGGTTGAGACCCACTTTTTCAAAGGTCTCTACAATCTCCTCGCCCAGTTCGTCATCACCGATGGCAGAGATAGCGCAGCCGTTGAGGCCGAATTGGGAAACATGATAGGCAAAGTTAGCCGGTGCACCGCCGAGTTTGCGTCCATCCGGCAGGCAGTCGAACAATGCCTCGCCTATTCCTACTACGTATTTTTCCATATGAATGATATTGATTTAGTTATTTCTTGATTTTCAGCGTATAGAACGTCAGATAGAGCGCACCTACGGTCATCACGCATACGGCGCCGATGGTGCCGAAGGCCTGCGATGCATAGCCCATAAAGAGCGGGAAGATTGTACCGCCGAACAGACCCATAATCATCAGTCCGGATACCTCATTCTGCTTCTCCGGCTCCGCTTTGAGCGCTTCCGCAAAGACGATGGAGAAGATATTGGAGTTGCCGAAACCGACGAGTGCAATACCCGTATAGAGCACGGCTTGCGTCTGACCAATACTCATCAGCGCCATAGCCACCACCATCATCAATGCCGAGATGGCGAAGAACGTCTTGCTCGATACATAGCGCAGGATGAACGAACCGCTGAAGCAGCCGATGGTACGGAAGATGAAATAGAGCGAAGTGGCAAACGCCGCTTGATGCAGCGACCATCCGAGACGCTCCATCAATAACTTCGGAGCCGTAGTATTCGTTCCTACGTCAATGCCCACATGGCACATGATACCCAGGAAACAGAGCAGTACGAACGGGCGGCCGAGCAGTTTAAAGCAGTCTGCAAAACCCGATGCCTTGCCCTGGATAGGTTTCTCTTCGATTTTGGTCATATAGAGGAAAATAGCCGCCAGCACACCGATGATGCCGTAGATGACAAAGATGATACGCCAGTCCAGACCGAAAGACGGGATAGCTGCTACTGCGCCCCACGTCATGATGATTGGCGCCATAAACGATGCAATAGCCTTGACGAACTGACCAAAGGTCAGCGTAGCGGCTAACTTATCACCGCTGATGAGGTTCGTCACAAGTGGGTTGAGACTGGTCTGCATGATGGCGTTGCCGATACCGAGCAGCGAGAAGGCTATCAGCATCAAATGATAGCCATTGCCGAAAAGCGGCAGCACCAGCGAGAGCAGCGTAACGCCTAACGAGACGAGAACAGTGTTCTTGCGACCGATACGGTTCATCAGCGCCGACGTCGGCACCGAGAAAATAAGAAACCAGAAGAACACCAGGCTCGGAATGAAATACGTCTGCGATTCCGTCAAGCCGAGGTCGGCCTGCACATGATTCGATGCTGCGCCTACAAGGTCCACAAAACCCATTGTGAAGAAGGTTAGCATCACCGGCAAGAATGCCAGAAAGGAAGTTTTCTTTTCCATAAGTATTAAATTACAAATTACAAATCACAATCATATATGGTTGCCTTACCGCCCTGCACGTCTATATGGCTGTAGGGCTTGGACGGGAAGACAAGATTGGTCATCGCCCAATAGCCGTTGGCATCAAACGCTTCGATGGAGCAGTGGTCGATGAATAGGATAACTTTGTATGTGTCTTGTTTGACAAAGAGCGGCGTGGTGGTATGTGCTGCAAAATCCTGAGAGAACGAGCAGTCACCCGAAGACGTGCGATCCATAGAAAACGTCTGCCGATGTGCATCAAGTGCCATCACTACGTTCTCGCCCTTGCTGTTGGAGAGCGTGATAACGCCGGTCTCGTTGCCGCTCATCTCCAGCTCTACGATAGCGATGTCGCCTAATTTCTTCGTCTCCTCGCCTTTGATAGCCATGCTTTCCGGAGAAGGCATCACGCGTACGCGCCACTCGCCCGCGTCATCCTTATACAATGATAAGTCACGCGCGATGGTGTTCTGCGAGCGAAAGGCTATCGTCGGTACATTATTCGCGTACTGCCAATTGGACATCCAGCCCATAGACACAATGCGTTGATTCGGTGCGTTATGCCATGTGAAAGTACTATAGTTATCTTTACCATAGTCGAGCCATTTGGTCTCCTCCGGATCGTCGGTGCAAGTGAATGTATGTCCATTCCATTGGCCTATAAAATACTGCGTGGCGCTGCCTCCGAAAAGACCGCCCGGATTAAGGCTCACCAGTAAGACCCATTGGTCGCCGAACTGCAACAACTCCGGACACTCCCATACACCGCCGTGTGCTCCGTAACCGGTGCCGAAAGAGGACTCGTATTTCCATTCTTTGAGATCAGCCGAGGAATAGAAACGTATCTCCTGCTGACATGCCAGCGTCATGAGCCAGCGGTTGGTTTGCTCATCCCAACATACTTTCGGGTCGCGAAAATCAGCGATGTCGCCCATCAGAACAGGGTTTCCTTCGTATTTGGTAAAACTCATACCGCCATCGAGACTATAGGCAATTGATTGATGCTGACCGCATATCTCCGACTGAGTAAAAGCAGCCACGATGGCGTTCTCGCCAAAGCCCGCTGTGTTATTGCGGTCAATAACAATCGAACCGGAGAAGATAGTGCCTAAAGAGTCCGGCGCAAGGGCTATCGGTTGTTGCTCCCAGTGAATGAGGTCGGTCGAGGTGGCATGAGCCCAGTGCATCGGACCCCAGGTCGTGCCAAAAGGATTGTGCTGATAGTAGAGATGCCAAACCTGAGCGGCATCATCGTAGAACATGCCATTGGGGTCATTCATCCAGTTTTGAGCAGGAGAATGATGATAAACGGAGCGGAACGGTTCATCGGTGGGATGATAAGCCGGTTGATTCACACATGCTGTCATGGCGAAGGCTAAGAGTGCAAAAAAGAATGCTGTTTTTTTCATTGTATTATGTTGTTTCATGTTTTGACGGTGCAAAAGTACTCTTATTTTCGTACGTGCGCAAAAAATAATGTTGCAAAATATGGCACGTATGTTTCACTGCAACAAATCGTGCATATTTTGCAACATTTCTAATAGCGCTGTATTGTTTTTATCGAGCACTTGGAAGATGCCCGAAGTAGTCTTTATAGCATTTGGAGAAATAGCCCGGCGATGAGAAACAGAGCTCAAGCGCCACTTGCTGGATGGTCATGTCCGTCGTGCGGAGTAGTTCTTCAGCACGCAAGAGACGACGCTCGCGGATATAATCCAGCGGACCCTTGCCGGTGACCGCCTTCACACGGCGGAAGACCTGCGTCCGGCTCAGCGACAACGCGCTGCCCAGATACTCCACATTCAGATTCGGGTCGGTCAGATGCTCATCTACTATTTGCTTCATCCTCTCGGCAAACGCCACATCCCGGTGACTCAATTGAATAGCCTCTTGCATTCCTTCCAGTTGCGGAAGAATCTCCTTACGAATCTCCTGCTGAATAGTCCGCTGCTTATGGTACAGATACCAAATCACCTGGCATAGGAGCAGTAGCAATACAGCAAGCACCGCGATGAGGACGATACGGCTTATATGTAAATTCTTCCAACGCTGGTCTGAACGCATCTGGAAGAGACGCATTGTCTCCAGTTCATGCTGCATCTCCTCATTCTTGATAAGCATGGCCTTAGCCGCTACCACATCAATCATAGTCGTTTGAAGCACCGTATCCCGCACAAAAGGCAGGCCGGATAAAATCCGATACGCCGTTTCAATCACCATGTCTCCACGCGACGAATACGTAGCTGTGCACTCTATAACCCCATCCGCAACAGCCTGCACGCCGAGTATAATACCATCGACGCCCATGATAGGGACACTGCCTGCCCTGTAATTCTTGCTGTCGCGAACGGCTTCCGAAGCACCTATCGCCATAAGGTCATTCTGCGCCACGATAGCATCTACATCTTTGTGCGTTCGCAGGTACGCACTCACTACATCATAAGCGTTCTCTCGATACCACTCGCCCATGACAGATTCTATATGTGGTTGCACGCCGCCATTACGAGCTAGCGTTTCCATCATGCCTTGATGCCGCAGTGTAGCAGGGGTTGAACCGGGAAGACCCGCTACTTCCAGCACATGTATAGCCTGCCTCTCTGCGGCTTGTATAGATAAAAGCCAGTCTGCCATCAATTGCCCCACCCGATAATTGTCTCCTCCGATGAAGGCGGTCCATTCGTCTCCGGATACACGCCGGTCAGCCACGATCACCGGAATACCTGCACGGTATGCACGCGTCACAGCCGGTTTCACATCTTCTGCCTCATTCGGACTGACAATAAGCAAATGAACGCGCTCTTTGATAAAACTGTCTATCTGCGCGCATTGCAATTCATTGCTGCCATACGCTATACGGCGCGAGATACTCATCTCGGGATGCAATAATAACTCGCGCTCCATCTCTGCATTCATCTTCTGCCGCCATGCGTCATCCAGGCATTGGCTCACACCTATACGATACTGCGGCTGACGAGAACTGCAACCGGTTAAACAAAGAAGCAAAACAAGGCTACTGATAATAATGTTTCTCATTGTGCAACATTTTTACGCTGCAAAGGTAGCGTTTTTTTTCGTATTATGCAAATATATTTCGTTTTTTTTTCAAAAATCTTGCACATTTGCAAAAAAAGCAGTAAATTTGCAGCGCATTTTATGCGGAGAGGAAAAAGGACACAATAAATACGCGAAATATTATGGAATTTAAGTATGCACCGATGTTTCAACTCGGTAAAGACGAGACAGAGTATTATCTGCTGACCAAAGACCATGTAAAGCTCACAGAAGTCAGCTTTATCGGTTCGGACAAGAAAGAACAGATTCTGCAAGTAGAGCCGGAAGCGCTGACGCTGATGGCTCAGCAGGCCTTCCACGACGTGAGTTTCATGCTTCGCCGTTCTCATAACGAACAAGTGGCGAAGATACTGCGTGACCCGGAGGCGTCCGCCAATGACAAATACGTAGCCCTGACATTCCTGCGCAATGCCGAAGTGGCATGCAAAGGGCAGTTGCCGCTATGCCAGGACACCGGCACCGCCATCATCCATGGCGAGAAAGGACAACAGGTGTGGACGAAAGGACAATGGACAATGGACAATGGACAAAAATGCGAAGTGTCTGATGAAGAGGCGCTGAGCCGCGGGGTATACAACACCTATACGGAATGCAACCTGCGATACAGCCAGAACGCTCCGCTGAGCATGTACGAGGAGGTGAACACCAAATGCAACCTGCCGGCGCAGATAGATATCGAAGCGACGCACGGGCAGGAATACCGCTTCCTATGCGTGACCAAAGGTGGAGGTAGCGCCAACAAGACCTATCTTTATCAAGAGACGAAAGCGCGGATCCAGAATCCGGGCACGCTCATCCCATTCCTGGTGGAGAAGATGAAGAGCCTGGGTACCGCCGCTTGCCCGCCATACCACATCGCCATCGTGATTGGCGGCACGAGCGCAGAGAAGAACCTGCTGACGGTCAAGTTAGCGAGCACGCACTACTATGACAGTCTGCCGACGACGGGCGACGAGACCGGCCGCGCCTTCCGCGACACAGAGCTGGAGAAACAGTTGCTGCAAGAGGCCTATAAGATAGGTCTTGGCGCTCAGTTCGGCGGCAAATATATGGCGCATGACGTGCGCGTTGTTCGTCTGCCTCGCCACGGCGCCAGCTGCCCTATCGGTCTGGGCGTAAGCTGCTCGGCGGACCGCAACATCAAATGCAAAATCAACAAAGACGGCATATGGATTGAGAAGCTGGACAACAACCCCGGTTCGCTCATCCCTGCAGAGCTTCGTCAGGCAGGCGAAGGCGAGGCGGTGCGCATCGACCTGAACCAGCCGATGAGAGATGTATGCGCCATCCTGACGAAATATCCTATCGGCACGCGCCTCAGCCTCAACGGCACCATCATCGTGGGTCGCGACATCGCACACGCGAAGATAAAAGCACGCCTCGATGCGGGCGAACCGATGCCCGAATATCTCAAGAACCATCCTATCTACTATGCCGGTCCGGCGAAGACCCCGGCAGGCATGGCGTGCGGCTCGATGGGTCCGACCACAGCCGGGCGCATGGACCCGTACGTAGATGAGTTCCAAGACCACGGCGGTTCACTGATTATGCTGGCAAAGGGCAACCGCTCGATTGATGTGACCAACGCCTGCCAGAAGCACGGCGGCTTCTACCTCGGCTCCATCGGCGGTCCTGCCGCTATCCTGGCGCAGAACAACATCAAGTCCATCGAGTGCGTAGAATATCCGGAACTGGGCATGGAGGCCATCTGGAAAATAGAGGTGGAGGACTTCCCCGCCTTCATCCTGGTGGACGACAAGGGGAATGACTTCTTCAAACAACTCAAGCCGTGCAGCGGCTGCACAATCCTATAATGGCAAGCAAAAGAAGAAAATACAGGTTGGCGATGCTGGACGACGTGACGCTGCGCGAAGTATTTCACATCCGCGTCAGTCTGTTAGGGGCTATCAGCGTCATCACACTGGGCATCGTAGCCCTGATAGTTCTGCTATCGGTGCTGATTGTATATACGCCGATTCGTAATATCCTGCCGGGTTACAGCGAGAGTCTGCGTCAGCAGCTGATACAGGAATCGGCGCGTGTCGATTCGCTCCAGACGAGCATGGCGGTACAGCGGCAGTATCTGGACGTGATCAAACAACTGACGGCCGGCGATATCGCTTCGGACAGCGTGCAGAAGATCGACTCGGTTCAAGTAGTGGAACGGACCCAGTTGCTCGAGGAGCGCAGCGAAGCGACCGATGCCTTCATGGCTCAGTACGAGCAGAAAGAGCGCGACCGCTTGCAACTGCTATTCGTCAACTCAAACGACCGCACCATGCGGCATCTATACCGTCCTGTACGCGGTGCGATTGTACTCTCGGCGCGTCCGGACCTGCGCCAGTACAGCACGGTGGTGCGCACAGCGGCGGGTGAGAACGTGATGGCGACATCGCGCGGCACCCTGGTATCGGTAGAGCGCATGGCGGACAACACCCTGACGCTCACACTGCAGAACGGCGCATTCATCACCATCTATCGCGGCGTGAGCAACGCGCTGAAAGGACAAGGAGCACAAGTGGAGCAAGGCGAGTCGATAGGTCTGATGGATGGCGACCACGACCTGAGCGTCGAGCTATGGGACGCAGGGCAGTTCGTCAACCCCGAAGAAGTGATTGTATGGTAAAGCAACTATGCATATTAGGCAGCACCGGTTCGATAGGCACGCAGACACTCGATGTGGTGGCCGCCTATCCTGAGCGCTATAGCGTGTATGCGCTGTGCGCACACCGAAGCATCGACAAACTGGTGGAGCAGGCACACCGCTTCCATCCCGAAGTGGTATGCATCGCCGACGAGAGTCTGTACGATTCGCTGCAGGCGCAACTATCAGCGCTCGACTGCAAGGTATGGGCAGGCGCAGACGCCATCGCAGAAGTGGTGACGATGCCATCGGTAGATATCGTGGTGGCCGCGATGGTGGGCTATGCAGGCTTGCGTCCGACGATAGAAGCCATCAAAGCCGGCAAGACGATAGCGCTGGCGAACAAAGAGACGCTCGTGGTGGCAGGCGAGATCATCTGCGACCTGGCCATGCAGCACCATGCGCCTATTCTGCCCGTGGATAGCGAGCACAGCGCCATATTCCAGAGCCTAGTGGGCGAAGAGCGCAGCGAGATAGAGAAAATCCTGCTGACCGCCAGCGGCGGGCCATTCCGCACCTACAGCCTCGCGCAGATGAAGAGCGTGACCGCCGCCGATGCGCTCAAGCACCCGAACTGGGAAATGGGCGCGAAGATAACCATCGACTCGGCCTCGATGATGAACAAAGGATTCGAGGTGATTGAAGCCAAATGGCTGTTCGGCGTGCCGGTGGAGAAAGTACAGGTACTCGTTCACCCGCAGTCCATCGTTCATTCGGCGGTTCAGTTCACGGATGGCGCCATCAAAGCACAGCTGGGCGCCCCGGACATGCGGTTGCCGATACAGTATGCGCTCTCGTTCCCGGAGCGCCTGGCGAGCGATTTCCCTCGTGCGAACCTCTTCGACCTGGGCGCTCTGACCTTCGAGCAACCGGACATGGAGCGATTCCCGAACCTGGCTCTCGCCTACGAAGCGATGCATCGGGGCGGCAACAGTCCCTGCGTGCTCAATGCCGCCAATGAAGTGGTGAACCTCGCTTTCCGCGAAGGACGATGCGGATTCCTGGAGATGAGCGACATTATCGCCAAGACGATGAACCAAACCGCCTTTATCGCCAAACCGACATATGAAGACTACGTGGCGACCGACGCCGAGGCACGAAGCATCGCTGCGCAATATTGTAATACATTGTAAAAGATAAACAACAGATGATTCAAGCAATACAACTGATTTTAGCCCTGTCCTTTCTCGTACTTATTCATGAGTTGGGACATTTCACTTTCGCGAAGATTTTCCACGTGCGTGTGGAGAAATTCTATATGTTCTTTAACCCGTGGATAAGCCTCATCCGCTTCAAGAAATTCGAGGGCAAATGGCACGTGAAAATATTTGCCAAGAACGAGGACAAGGAATGGGACGCGCACCCCGAGACGACGGAATGGGGCATCGGGTGGCTGCCGTTCGGCGGCTACTGCGCGATTGCCGGCATGGTGGATGAGACGCATAAGACCGACGACCTGGGCTCCGAGGCGCAACCCTGGGAGTTCCGCGCCAAACCGGCATGGCAGCGGCTGCTCATCATCCTGGGCGGCATCCTGGTGAACTTCATCGGCGCCATCGTCATCTTCACGATGCTGTTATGGCATTGGGGAAAAGACACGCTGCCGCTGCGCAACGTGACGGACGGACTGTATTACTCCGAAGTGATGGAGGGCGAAGGCTTCCGGCAACAGGACAAGATTCTGGCCATCAACGGCGAAGAGCCGGAGTATCTGCAAGATGTGGTACAAGCCCTCATCATCGAAGGCAAACGCGACGTGGTGGTGCTGCGAGGCACAGACACAGTGGCGCTGACGATGAGCGAAGACCTCGGCACACGCTATCTGGCGCTGCAGAATGAGTTCGCCAAGGCCGAGCGGGAGAAGAAACGCGCAGACAAATCCTATCAGAAGAAGAACTACACGCTCATCGCCGAGTGGATTCCATGCGTGGTGGACACGGTTCTGCCGGACAATGCCGCATATTTCGCAGGCATCGAGAAAGGCGACAGTATAGTAGCCATTGACGGCAAGCCAACGCCATCGTACTATCAGATGACGGCGGAACTGCAGCGCCATCCGTGCGACTCCATCACGGTGGACTACTACCGCGACGGCGAGCTGCATACGGTGCACCTCTTCCTGGGCGACCAATGCAAGATGGGCATAGCCGCACGTATCGACTTCCGCTTCGAGCACACAGATTATACCTTCCTCCAGGCTATACCGGCCGGCATCCAGTACGGATGGGACATCCTCGCGATGTACGTCAAGCAGTTCCGGTTGGTGTTCACCAAAGAAGGCGCTCAGTCGCTCGGCGGCTTCGGCGCCATCGGTTCGATGTTCCCGGCCTCGTGGAGCTGGTACGCGTTCTGGCACATGACGGCATTCCTCAGCATCATCCTCGCCTTCATGAACTTCCTGCCTATTCCGGCTCTGGACGGCGGATATATCCTCTTCCTGCTGGTGGAGATTATCACTCGCCGCAAACCGAGCGATAAATTCCTGGAGAAAGCGAACGAGATTGGCTTCTGGTTCCTGCTGGCGCTGCTCATCTTTGCGAACTTCAACGACATTCTCAAAATATTCTTCTAATGTCAACTCCATTACCAATGACCGATTATTTTGTTCACGAGTCGTCGTATGTGGACGAGGGTTGCCGCATAGGCAAAGGCACGAAGATTTGGCATTTCTGCCACATCATGCACGACTGCACGATAGGCGACGACTGCAACATCGGCCAGAACGTCGTGATATCGCCCAAGGTGGTGCTGGGACGTAACTGCAAGGTGCAGAACAATGTGTCGGTCTATACCGGCGTTCGATGCGAGGATGATGTGTTCCTCGGGCCATCGATGGTCTTCACCAATGTTATCAACCCGCGTGCGGCAGTGAGCCGGAAAGATGAGTTCAAACCGACGCTCATCCGGCGCGGCGCATCGATAGGCGCGAATGCCACCATCGTGTGCGGTCATACACTCGGCGAATACTGCATGATAGGTGCCGGGGCGGTGGTGACCAAAGATGTGCCGGCATATGCACTGATGGCGGGCAACCCTGCGCGGCAGATAGGATGGGTCAACAAGCATGGCGACAGATGTGATTCGCTCGAGCAAGCCATGCAATCATAAATCGTACATTGTAAATTGTGAATTTGCTTATGATACAAAGAATTCAAACATTGTATTTATTGGCGGTAGCGGCCTTGGGTATTGCCCTTATCTGGCTGCCGGTCGTACAATTTGTCACGCCTGAAGGGGCGGCGGAACTGCAGATTTGGGAACTGAGTGCGCTTGGCGGCGTACCTTTGCAGGGCTTATGGGGTTTGTTGGTCGCCACGGTTCTGATTCCTGCGCTCGCACTCGTGGATATTTTCCTATATAAGAAACGCATCCTCCAGGCACGGCTGAACATTTTCACCGTGATGCTATGCCTCGGCTACTACGGGGTGCTGGCTATTTATATATGGCAGGCGAAACTGGCGCTGGGTGTGGACTGGCATGTCTTGCCGTGGGCGGCTTTCCCGCTTGTTTGTATGGTATTAACCCTCATGGCAACACGCCGCATCCTCAAAGACGAGGCGCTCGTGCGTGCTGCCGATAGAATCCGATAAACGATGAGCATAGCTACTATTTTATTGCAAGCCCTGACGGCGGAGCAGATTCAGCAGCGTCAGGATTCGATCCGTGCGGGTGCCAAGATGATGATTGAGACCGCCAAGAGCGACCCCGAGACCTTCTGGCAGGAAGTGGGTAAAGCGACGCTGCAGTTTGGCGTCAAAGTGCTGGCGGCGTTGCTCATCTTCGTCATCGGCATCTTGCTCATCCGATGGATTCAAGGCGTGCTCAAGCGGGCGTTCGAGCGCCGAAGCACGGAACCAACTATCGCTTCGTTCGTCTCGTCGTTTGTATCCATCTCGCTCACGGTGTTGCTCATCGTCATCTCGGTGAGTACATTGGGCGTGAATACCACTTCGCTGGCGGCACTGCTGGCTGCCGGCGGTATGGCCATCGGTATGGCGCTTTCCGGCACGGTGCAGAACTTCGCCGGCGGACTGATGATTCTGGCCTTCAAGCCCTTCAAGGCGGGCGATTTCATCGAGGCGCTGGGGCAGAGCGGTAAGGTCATTGAGGTTAATATCACCGCCACGAAGATTCTGACGGTTGACAACCGCGTCGTCATTCTGCCGAACGGTGCGCTGTCGAACGGCACGATAAACAATTTTAACGGCCGTCCTTTGCGGCGTGTGGAATGGACGGTGAGCGTGTCTTACGGCGTGGATGCCACGGCGTGCAAGGCAGCCATTCTGGCGATTGTCAATAGTGACAAACGTGTACTGCCGCCGGAGACGGACATGGACGAATTATACAAGGAGTTAAATATTTCCGCCTACCAGCTATCCACCGTTAGCTATCGGATGGATGCCATTCCGGCTCCGTTCGTAGCCCTCAAATCGCTGAACGCCAATGATATCACGTTTGTGGTGCGTGCGTGGGTGCGTGCCGATGACTACTGGGATGTGTTCTTCGACCTTCAGGAACGGTTCTATACCGAACTGCCGCCACAAGGCTTCACCTTCGCATATCCGCACATGGACGTCACGATGCTAAATAAATAACCGTTTGGAAACACTTTTGGGCAAAACATTGGCTGAACTGCAAGAAGTGGCGCTGAGCGTCGGTTTGCAGAAGTTTGCAGGCAAGCAGCTTGCAGAATGGCTCTATGTGCGTAGGGTCAGTTCGTTCGACGAGATGACCAACATCTCGCTCAAAGGCCGTGAAGCCCTCCAAGCACACTACTCTATCGGCCGTCATGCGCCGGTGCGCGAAGCCGTCAGTACGGATGGCACCCGCAAGTATCTGTTTGAAATCCAAGCGCCAACAGCCAACGCCAACGCCCGTTTCGTAGAAACAGTCTATATCCCCGAAGAGGACCGCGCCACGCTCTGCGTCTCCTCTCAAGTGGGCTGCAAGATGGGATGCCGTTTCTGCATGACCGGTACGCTCGGCTTCCACGGCCAACTCTCCGCGGCAGATATCCTCAACCAGATATTTTATTTCGACGACCTAACCAACCTCGTCTTCATGGGCGAAGGCGAGCCGATGGACAATCTGGATAATGTGCTACGCAGTTTGGAAATCATGACCGCTCCGTACGGGTGCGCGTGGTCGCCCAAACGCATCACGGTTTCCACCGTAGGCATCCCTGCCATGAAGCGATTCCTGGACGAGAGCGAGTGCCACATGGCGGTCTCCATGCATAATCCCTTTGCCGTCGAGCGGGCACAAATCATGCCGGCGGAGAAAATGATGTCTATCACCGAGGTTGTGAAACTGCTCAAGCAGCATGACTGGTCGCATCAACGCCGCGTGAGTTTCGAGTATATTTGCTGGCCGGGCAACACCACCATGCGGCACGCCAAAGAGATGCTCCGTTTGCTCAAAGGACTGAACTGCCGCGTTAACCTCATCCGGTTCCATGAAGGCGTGGACCGCGATTTCCCGGCGTCGGACGAGCAGCAAATGGTCTTCTTCCGGGATTACCTCACGGAGCACGGACTGACGACAACCATCCGCCGGTCGCGCGGAGAAGATATACTTGCCGCGTGCGGGATGCTCGTCAACGCGCTGCAATAAACCATAAAAATCAAACGAAACAGTGATATAAAGATGACCTTTACAGAGTTCTGGACAACCATCAAAATACGCAAATGGGGTAAGTATGTAGTCACACTGCTGCTCTTTCTGGCGGTATTCCTGTTTATCGGCGACCAGAGTGTCATTCAGTTCGTGAAGCGAGGACAGGAAATTCGGCATCTGGAGCAGCAACGGAATATGTACCGCGAGGGAACGGAGAAAGCGCAACGGGAACTGCAGACACTCCACCATCCGGACAGTCTCGAGCGTTACGCGCGCGAAACATATTATATGCACACGCCTAACGAAGACATCTATTTAGTGGAAGAGTAATATGAAAACATCTACAATTATATTAATCGTCGGCATGGTTATCCTGGCCGTCGGAGCAGGATTGAGCATCGCTAAAATCGAGCCATGGGCAGACTATGTGCTCATCGCGGGTGCCGCAGTAGTCATCGCACGCGGATTTGTACGCAACCACGAGAAAGATGATCGATAAACTCCGTAAGGAACATATCATCTTAGGCGTGGACCCGGGCACGCTGTTTATGGGTTACGCGGTCCTTAAGACGGTCGGGCAACAGGTGGAAATCCTGGAGTTTGGCGCGTACGACGTACACAAACTTGAAGGACAGTACCCGCGGCTGCAGAAGGAGTTTTTCTTCCTGCAGGAACTGATTGACAAGTACCATCCGACATGCCTGGCCATCGAGACGCAGTTTGTGGACAAAAACCCGCAGACGATGATAAAAATCGTACACGCGCAGGGCGTGGCAATCGCAGCCGCACTAAGCAAAGATGTGCCGATTTACGAGTATTCGCCGATGAAAATCAAAATGGCGATTACCGGCAACGGACATTCCACCAAAGAGCAAGTGGCAGGCATGCTGCAGCGCTTCATGCACATTCCCGATGAGCAGATGCCCAAGAAACTGGATGCCACCGATGCGCTCGGCATTGCATACTGTCATTTCCTCCAACTCGGCCTCCCCTCTTCTGGGGATGGTGGAGCCAAGGACTGGACGACTTATGCCAAGCGTAAAGGGCTGACTGACAAAGAACTAACCGGACCTAACGCACAACTGATGGCTGCGCTCGCTTCCGTAAAAAAGAAAAAATAATCATTTTTCTATCCCTAAAATTTGGTAGTGTCAAAAAAAAGCACTACCTTTGCATCGAAAATTGGAAAATTTAAATTATTAATACTATGGCTTACAAAATTTCAACTGACTGCATTGCTTGCGGCACGTGTATTGATGAATGTCCGATGGGTGCTATCTCGGAGGGCGAGCACTATTCGATTGACCCGGAAATTTGTACCGAGTGTGGTACGTGCGCAGATGTGTGCCCGAGTGGCGCTATCAGCCTCTAAATGACCGGAGAGGATTATTAAAAAAGTTCTACACCAATGCGGTGTAGAACCTTTTTTTTACATGTTAGCGTTGTAGTATTGCGGCTGGCCTGTGACCTCTTCTCCCAGCCATGCCGGTTTCTCGTAAGGCTCGTGCTCGTCGCCAAGTTCCAGCTCCGCAAGCACCAGTCCGTCCAGCCGGCCATGGAACACATCCACTTCCCAGCATCGGGGCTCGCCCTTATAGGGAGGAGCAGGGATAATATACCGCGTCTTGGAGATTACGCCGGGCATGCAAATCTGCAGCATCTCGCGGGCATCGGAGGCATCAATCTCACGCTCCCATTCAAACCGCGCCAGCCCTTCCCGCAGCATTCCGGACTTGATAGTGAGGAAGGCTTTCTCGTCGCGCAGCCGCACACGGATGGTCCGTCCCGGCTCTTTGCACAGATAACCTTGCTCTATCTCGTAACTCTTGGTCGCCTGAGCCTTGAAAGCATCGGAAACAACCAAAAACTTGCGTTCAATTTCTGTGTTTTGCATAGAGTTCTCTTTCTATGAAATCAATGTATCGGGAAATCGAAATACGTGTCCGGGTAGGGCTCGTTCGCTAAGGTAAAATGCCACCATTCGCTGTCCAGGCCCTCAAATCCGTGCCGGAGCATAGCATCGCGCAGGATAAGGCGGTTCGTGCTCTGCATATAAGTCAGCGGTCGGTAGTCCGGATGGCTCTCAACGCCGAACCAGTCGAACGGCGAACCCATGTCCAGTTCTTTTCCGGTCGCTTCTTCCACGAGCGTCAGGTCCACTGTTGAACCGCGCGAATGGCTGGAGCGGGCGTAGATGTAGCCTTGCTCAAAAAGCTGACTCTTGTCCACCATCGGATAGAAAATCGCTTTCATCGTGGTGTCCTGTACATCCTCCGCCCAGCGGATGAAATGGTTGACAGCACGTTGCGGACGGTAGGCATCCCAAATCTTAAGACGATAGCCTTTCGCCTTCAGTTCATCGCTCACTTCGCGCAGAGACTTGGCTGCCTCACGCGTAATCAAGGCCAACGGACGCTCATAGCCGTCAATGCGCGCACCGACGAAGTTGTACGTGCTGTAATAGCGGATTTCCAAAATCACATCGGGCACAGCTTCGGTCACTTCTACGAAATCCGAGCGGTCCTGAGTGGGGTCTGTGGGCTTCGCCGCCGTGCGTTCGCAAGCGGTCAGCAGCACCATGGCCAGCAAAGTAAAAATCAGTTTCTTCATAAGAGTATTTTTTTAGTGTACCATTTTCCTTGTATATAGGTCTTGACAAAATAGACGCCATGGGGCAGCGTGTAGCGCAAATAGCCGTCTATATCGCCTTCATAAATCGAGATGAGTTTGCCGCTTACGTCCACCAGGTAATGGATGCCCTCGCCGTGCGGAATGGTCGGGTCAGCCTCTAAATCGCTCTGGCTGAACGGATTAGGGATAAACTGCTCATCTACCCTATCGGCATGGATGCCGGACGATGGCGTACATGCTACCATGGCGGAAAACTCCACGATGGTGCGAACCAACATGTCGTTGAGGTGCTCCACTTTCAGGCTGTCGGTCGTCGGTTTGAGATGCGTGTGACCGATGCCGCTATCGTCTGTCAGGAAGAACGACGTACTATTGGTCGCCAGGGCAATAGAGCGCAGCAGGTATTCCCCACTCTCGCCCAAACCGCTGCATACCACCGGCACGATGCGAACACCCAAAGCCGCGGCATTGAGCACTTGCTCGTGCAGTAACGCGAGGGTTGCCGAGTCGGTATGGCAAGGCGCATCCAAAATAAGGAACGCAATGCGCGCACGCGCGGACTCGTTCCAGCCTGCGCTATTCATTGCCGCCATCAACGCTTCCGGAACGGCCTCTTCGTAGTCGCCGCCGCCGTTGGCCTCCTGTTTGTCAATGAATGCCTGGGTCGTCTTGATATCGTCCGTCAGACGCGAAAGGCGGGTGATATATTCGTCCGAATGGTCACGGTATACAACCGCTCCTGTGCGGATATTGAGGCCGCCGGTCGCATCCGATGCACGCGCGATAACATCTTTCATCTCCGCTTGCAGATACCGCAACTCATCGCCCATCGAACCCGTGGCGTCGAACACAAACATCACATCCACCTCATCGCCATGTTCGCACGGTTCATCCAGCACGAAGGTGTTCAACCCTTCGTATACATCTTTCGCTTTCTGCTTCTGGCCGTCCACAAGAAGGTAGAAATCCGCGTGCTTGCCGCAGAGGTGATTACCGATTAGTTGGTACCACAACTCCGCCTTGCCGGTATTGTCCGTCACGGCCTGGAAGAGGGTGTTGCCGGAATTATCGAGCAGACTCACGGCGCGCGATGCTATTGGATAGCCGTCTTTGTTCATCACCTGTACGGTATAGCGATGCCGCGGTTCGATGCGCCAGGTCTTGACGAACTGAGCGTGCGTCTCGTCCAATATCTTCGGCCAGAAATACCATTTGGCGAAATCATTCACCTCTCCGGCTGTTAGCTTGCCTGCTTCGATATTGTTGGAAGCATAGCCTACCACCATAGACTCCATTTCTTCCGCCATTTCTTCCGGTACCGCCGCGTCTGCTACAGCCATCGTCACAGCCATTTTCTCGGACATCGCCGCGCGGGGCTCAGCGCTCAATGAGTAAAACACATCGTCTGTTGTTCTGCGGGGAGATAAGATTCGTCCGTTATGCGTCTTCTCGCCTGTCGGAACAAGCCGCACAATAAGCGTCGAGTCATTCACCTTAAACCCCTTAAACTCCTTGAACTCCTTAAACTCTTGAACCTTTAAACTCTTGTATCCTTCGCACGCCACTTGCAGCCTGTTCACGCCGTTCAGTTGCTCGGGTTTGAGCACGACGCGACCGTCGAAAGAAGTCGTATATACTGTCTTTCCGGCCGTCACTTGTGCGCCGTTCAGCAGAGCCTGCGTCGTGTCCATCACAAGGATGGTCAGCGAAGAAGGCATCGCTTTCTGCGCCTTCCGGATACACGCATGGCCGTTCAACATGCCTGCAAACGCCATCGCTATCATCAGCAAAAGAGACTTTTTCATATCCGTTGATTTTAATAATAAAATCTCAACAAATAATGTGCCAAAGCAAAAAAAATCTCTTCGCTCTTGCATATTTCGGAAAAAAGCAGTACTTTTGCACACACAATGCTTGAGGATTTTATCATAGGACGTATTAAGAATGAATTGCCCTTCGAGCCCAATGCGGAGAAAGAAGGTCTGTTCAAGGCTTTGGGGGCGTTTCTCGTGTCGCGGGACGAGCGCAAGGCCTTCATCCTGCGCGGATATGCCGGAACGGGAAAGACAAGCGTTGTGAGTGCGCTTGTACGGGCGTTGCAAAGCCTCAAGCAGCCTTGCGTCCTGCTCGCCCCTACAGGACGGGCCGCTAAAGTGCTCAGCCGCTTTTCGGGAGAACAGGCGTACACCATTCACAAGAAGATTTACCGCCAGAACCAACTGGGCGTCGAGGCTTTTTCGTTAAGCGACAATCTGCATAAGCGCACGCTGTTCATCGTTGATGAAGCGTCCATGCTCAGCGGCAACCGCGATAACAGCACGTTCGGCAGCGGATGTCTGCTGGACGACCTGGTGAAGTACGTCTATAACGGGCAAGGATGCAGCCTGTTGCTGCTTGGCGATGATGCCCAGTTGCCGCCTGTCGGTAGCCTGAAAAGTCCCGCTCTCGATGCCGACTTTATGGCGCATACCTATCGGCTCTCTGTGACCGGTTATCAGTTGTCCGAGGTCGCCCGGCAAGCGCTCGACAGCGGTATTCTGCGCGAAGCAACACGTATCCGCCAACTCATCACCCCATTCTCCATTAACCATGAACCATTAACCATGAACCCTGCCCCATTAACCATCCACCCCAACGGCTCCGACATCATCCAAGTGCCCGGCGATGAAGTCATCGAGACGCTGGAGCAGAGCTGGCGGACGGTCGGAGCGGAAGACACGCTCATCATCGCACGTAGCAACAAGATGACGAACCTCTATAACCAAGGCGTCCGCGCACGCATCTTATGGAAAGAGGATGACCTGTCCAACGGCGACCGACTCATGGTCAGCAAGAACAACTATTTCTGGGCGCAAGAGTACACGGACCTTGAGTTCCTCGCTAATGGCGACATGCTGGAAATCACGCGCCTGACCAACCGCCATGAGATGTACGGTTTTAACTTCGCGAAAGCGGCCTTGCGCTCGGTGGATTATAACTGGGAGATTGAGGCGCTCGTTTGGCTGGATACGCTCACTACCGACAGCCCCGAAGCCAATTTCGCGCTCCAAAAAGAACTCTTCGCCCGCATCGCAGAGGACTTTCCGGAGATTCGCAACAAGAAAGAACTCGTCAAGCGAATCTACGAGTCGCCGTATTACAACGCCCTGCAGGTCCGTTTCGCCTATTGCGTTACCTGCCATAAGGCGCAGGGCGGCCAGTGGAAACATGTCTATATAGACACCGCAGGCATCGGAGAAGACGAGCAGCGAATGGCTGACACCACCGAACGCCGTGAATACCTCCGTTGGCTCTACACCGCCCTCACACGTGCCACTGATAAGATCTTTCTTCTCCGCTAACTCCTCCCTGGTAAACTATAAACCTTATATAAAGCTCATATAAACCTCATTCAAGGCTCATATGAATAAAACTATATAATTTTCACATCGCGCAGATACTACAGGTATGTGGAACATGCAAGTCTTTTGCATTAAAAGACCATAAAAATGCAGAAAAATGGCATACACTATTGTGTATGTCAGTTTTTTTTAGTAACTTTGCGGCCAAATTTGAAAACACAATTTTTATTAATAACAAACAATTATCTGTAACACAATGAAAAAAAGTTATTTACACGTTTTTTCTGTGCTAACAACGGCGCTCGTAATGCTGGCGGGATGCCGCTCAGAGATTCAGTTGGACAAGATTGATCCGACCATCGAGGCACAGATGAAACTGGCGCTACCTGTGGGTAGTTTTTCAGCCAAAGTAAGTGATTTCTTGAAGACCAATGACTCGGCCGAGTTCTACATCGACACTGTGGGTGGCAAGAACGTAGTTACTTGGCATCGCTCATTCGAGTACGAGAAGAAAATCACGGATTTTGATTTCAGCGGAAAGATTGGAGGCAAGTCGTATTATGTAGACATTTACAAGCAGCTTGCCAACGTGTGGGTTAACCCGGGAGGAGGATTAGCGCCTCAAAAACTGATCCAGAACGACTCCATCAATCTCCCGGCTGGGTACACCTATACCGGCAGGATGGATATATCGATATCGCTGATTCTTAAGGATTTGAACAAGCCGGGCATCAAGCAGCGTCTGGATAGCGCGCAGATGGATAGCGCTCGCTTCTCTATCGAGCTGTCCAAGCAGGACTTCGAGGATCTCGACTGGGCTTGGATTGACTCCATTAAGCTCGATTGGGGCACGAATATCACGCATATCCCGAGCCAAGTGATTACTGTGTACGAGAAGGGAGGACAAGGATCGGGATCGCCGGCACAAAAGAAAGTGCTCTCCCTCAAGAACTTCACGCTGGATATGGTTAAAGACCATGACAAAGCCGCGGGTTCTGACAACGTGGTGGATAGCGTGAGACTCATTGCTACAGTGGTATACACCATTCCGGGAGACACACACAAACGCATTACACAGAATTCCGGTCTGAACTGCGATTTCGAGGTTGAGCATCTTGACCCGAAAGCATTCTGGGGATGGTTCATCGACAAACCTGCATACTACGAGGAAGCGCTGGACATTAAGTACGACCCGTTCACATTCCTCAACGGTGCAACGCTGCCGCTTGCTAACCCGCGCATCGACGCAACGCTCCAAACCGCGGTGGCTGGAAACATCGACTTTATGATTGACTACATCTACACGCTGGATAGCGCCAGTGGCAAGCACCCCGCTACATGGAACGGAGCGGAGAATAAGACCTACCACTTCACGCAGAAAGACGGTTGCATCGACCCGAAGACTAGTGCGTTGACCGATCTTACCAATCTTCAATTCTACGTGGATGGATCGCCGGAGAATGGTAATATTGATGAGTTGATCAAAGAAATGCCGCGTAAACTGGCGTACAGAGTGGGCGTAACATTCGATAGCGCCTCCACCCCGCAAATCCGCGTGGCGGCCGATGCTATGCTCAAGGCCACAGCAACGGCTAAAGTGCCCATCGAGTTCCACAAGGGTCTGAAAATTGACTACACCGACACCATCAAGGGTATCAAACTGGAGCAAGCCAGCATCGACTCCCTCCTGAAAGAGGTGAACTGGGTTGACTCGCTCAAGACCACGAATGTAAACGTATTCCTCAATATCGAGAATAGCATTCCGTTTGAGATTGAAGCTACGTTCTACTGCCTTGACGCAGACAATAACCCGATCATGGACCCGAACGACCCGTCGAAACTTTGGAGAATCTTCGATCCCGAGACGCTGACGCTGGCTGGTGCTACGTACGAACCGGGAACCCATAATATTATCCCTGCGCGCAGCGTAAGCAACTGTCCGATGACCAAAGAGAAACTGGATTTGTTCCCCAAGATCAAGTCGATTGTATACTACGGCAGACTCAATGATGACGCGCTGCAAAGTCCGGACATGCTCGGTGCACAAATCACAGGAGACAACAAACTCAAAGTGCGTCTTGGCCTGACCGCCGATATTGATGCGTACATCAATCTGGCGAATGTCAATGTAAAAGATGCTAAATTATAATTAGGAGGGCACAGATATGAAAACTACGAATAAATTTTTCTTTGCAGCCCTTCTGATTGCTGCAGTTTCCATGACCGCACGTGCACAGCAAGTAAATACCTTGTATTTCTTGGAGAATGCGCCGATGCGTCATATCCTGAACCCTGCCTTCCAACCGGTTAGCCAGGGATATGTAAACTTCTCGCCGCTCGGCTGGACCATGGGCAACTTGGGTAACAACTCGCTCGTGCTTAGCGATGTCGTTTATGTGGATCCGGCTACGGGTAAGACCGTTACGGCGCTCTATCCGGGCCAGAACAGACAACTGATGCTCAATGCCCTGCGTAACATGACCGACGTGAACGGAAGCCTCACAGCAGGTATCGTCAACGTGGGTGTGCGCATCAAGGATGCCGGATTCCTCACCGTTGGTTTGAACGTACGCGTGGATGCGGACGTCACCATGCCGAAGCAGTTATTCAACTCTATCGCAATGGGTGGACTGGCGGTTAATCCAAACAATGTAGCGTATAACCTGACCGGTCTGGGTGCCGGTAGTACGGTCTTCACCGAGATTTCAGGTGGTTATAGCCATCGTATCAACGACCAGTGGACCGTCGGTGGTAAATTGAAGTTCCTGCTCGGCCATTTCAACTATGGCATGAATAGCAACCAGTTGTCGCTGGAAGGAACGCCTGACGCGATGCGCTTGCAAGGTGTGCTCAATGCAGACTTAGCCGGACAGATTAACTTCCAGAAACTGCCGAATACCACCAACACCACCATCGGCCAATTTATTGACGACTGGAATGCCGGTAACTACAAGGTAGAGGACTTCATCAACACCAAAGATATCCCTGGTTTGCTGGTTCCTGCAGGTTACGGTCTTGCATTCGACCTCGGTGCTACATACAAACCGGCGGAATGGGTGCAGATTAGCGCTGCTATCACGGACCTCGGTTTCATCTATTGGAACAACTCCCGCAGACTCGGCTTGGTGCTCGATACCATCATTGATGGTGTAGGAAACATCAATTATGGCGACTATCAGGATGCCAGTGGTAACTTCTCCACCAGCATGTTGATGGACTCTGTCAAGAGCAAAGTGGTTAATATCCTGAGAGGCGCCAAGTTGCAGAGCGCAACGGCTGGTTATGCCAAGATGCCGACTGCGAAACTGAACGTAGGCGTGGACTTCAATTTCTGGGACAACCGCGTTGGTCTGGGTATTCTCTCTGCTACACGTCTGTATAATGCCCGCTTGTACGAGGAGTTGACCCTCGGTGCCGCTTTCCGTCCGGTGAATTGGTTCAACATCGCGGTTAGCTACTCGCTCCTCCAGAATGGTAAATACAGCAACATCGGTGCCGGCTTGAGCTTTATGCCGTACGATGGTGTCAACATGACGCTGGCCTTCGATTATATCCCGACGAGCTATGCGAATATTCCGAATGCGCAAAACAAACCGTTGTACTACATTCCTGACCGCGCTAAGACGGTTAACGTAGCACTCGGCTTCTCGATTGTATGGGGCACGAACCATAAGGATAGCGATAAGGATGGTATCTGGGACAAGATCGATATGTGTCCTGAGACTCCGCGTGGTGTCGAGGTTGACTCCGTCGGTTGTCCGCTCGATGAGGACCACGATGGTGTGCCTGATTACCTTGACCACTGTCTCGGTACGCCGGCAGCGGCTATCGGCTATGTGGATTCGCTCGGTTGTATGCTCGATACCGATGGCGACGGCGTGGAGGATTATCGTGACGAATGTCCGAATACTCCGGAAGCTGCTTGGGGTCAAGTGGATAGCGTAGGTTGTCCGCTCGATACCGATGGTGATGCCGTACCTGACTATATCGACGAATGTCCGGGCACACCGGCAGAGGCATGGGGTAAGGTTGACGCCAAGGGCTGTCCGCTTGATAGCGATGGCGATGGTGTACCTGATTACCTCGATGAATGTCCTGGTACGCCGGCAGAGGCTTACGGACAGATTGACGCCAAGGGTTGTCCGGTTGATAGCGATAACGATGGAGTACCTGATTATAAGGACGAGTGCCCGGGTACGCCGAAAGAGGCTATCGGTCATGTAGACGCTAAGGGATGTAACCTCGATAGCGATAACGATGGTGTACCTGATTACATCGATGAGTGCCCGATGGTTCCGGGTCTCAAAGAGAACAAGGGTTGTCCGGAAGTGAAACGCGAGGTTCGTAACCTCCTCAAGAAGGCTATGCAAGGTATCGAGTTCGAGACCGGTAAGGCTAATATCAAGAAGAAATCTTACCCGCTCTTGAACCAGATTGCTAAGATCTTCATTGAGAACAAGGATTACATCGTTGAGGTTCAAGGACACACCGATAACACCGGTTCCTACGAGATCAACAAAGAGTTGTCTGACAAGCGTGCAAATGCCGTTCGCGACTACCTCATCGCTCAGGGTGTTGACTTCCAGCGTCTGAGTGCTGTCGGATACGGTCCTGACGTGCCTATCGCAGACAACAAGACCAAGTCCGGTCGTGCTAAGAACCGCCGCGTTGAGTTCAAGATCACATTCGAAGAAATCAGCTATGAGTCCGTTATGGACCACGCTGACCCGGCTCCGGCACCTGCTGCAGCACCTGCTGACAGTACAGCAGTGGCTAAGTAAGCCTGATTTATGGATGGAGGCTTTGATCGGCCTCCATCTAACAAATAATTTAAAATAATAGTTAAACAATTTATTCCTCTCAAGTGGCTTAGAGGGCACTTCCTCGAGACACAAACCGAAACCAAGGGTTGTTTGTGGCTCGAAGAGCGGGTGCATCCGAGTACTTACTACTAAAACGGAGTTTTGGTACATGTACGAGGATAGCCACACGCGAATGGGACGAGCATTTGAATATCGCAAAGCTACCAAACTGAAAAGATGGGGACACATGTCCCGCACATTTACCAAATTAGGAAAAGAAATCACCATCGCTGCCCGTGAGGGTGGACCGGATCCTGACTCTAACCCACGTCTCCGTGCGCTGATTCAGCAGTGCAAACGTGAGAACATGCCGAAGGATAATATCGACCGCGCTATCAAGAAAGCGACCGATAAATCGTCCGAAGGATATAAGGAAATCAATTACGAGGGATATGGACCACATGGCATAGCTATCTTCGTGGAGACCGCAACGGACAACCATATGCGTACGGTAGCCAACATCCGCTCGTATTTCACCAAGTTCGGCGGCACACTCGGCACACAGGGTAGCCTCCAGTTCCTCTTCGATCGTAAGGCGTGCTTCACCGTCACAATGAAGGATGGCATTGACCTCGATGAACTGGAACTCGAACTCATCGACTTCGGCGTAGAGGAACTCGGCGTGGATGAAGAGGAAAACACCATCGTCATCTACTCCGATTTCAACGAGGCTATCAACATGCAGAAGTACCTCGAGGACAACGGATTCGAGATTCAGTCCATGGAGTTCGTTCGTATCCCGAATGACACAAAAGAACTGACCGACGAGCAACGCGAGTCCGTGCAGAAACTCATCGACAAAATCGAGGAGGACGAGGACGTTCAGAATGTATTCACCAATATGGCTGAATAAACGCGAAGCTATTAACGTGCGAAGCACTATCAACGCGAAGCTATAAACATGAATATAATCTCTGATTATTTTAAACTAACCGATCGTCAGGCTGAGCAGTTCGCTCAGCTTGACGCGCTTTATCGGGACTGGAATAGCAAGATCAATGTCATCTCCCGCAAGGATATTGACAATCTATACGAGCACCATGTGCTTCACTCGCTGGCTATCGCTAAACTGCTTCCGTTCCAACCGGGCACTACCATCATGGATGTAGGCACAGGAGGCGGTTTCCCGGGCATTCCTCTGGCTATTCTCTTCCCCGAATGTCAGTTCCTGCTCATTGATTCTATCGGTAAGAAAATCAAAGTAGCCAACGAAGTAGCGCAGGCATTGAATCTAACGAACGTAGTCTGCAAGCAGGAACGCGCAGAAGAAGAGAAACAGAAATTCGACTTCGTCGTTTCCCGTGCCGTGATGCCCCTACCCGACCTCGTCAAGCTGGTACGTAAGAATATCTCTAACCATCATATCAACGCCGTGCCGAATGGTTTGGTGGTTCTTAAAGGAGGCGATCTAAAAGAAGAACTCCGCCCCTTTAAAGAGGCGGAGGTTACTCCGTGCAGCCAGTATTTCCCGGGAGAATGGTTTGAGACCAAGCAGATTATTTACCTGCCTCTCTAATCTTGTACCTCTAATCCGGTAACGGTATAGATTCTATCTCCGCGTTGGATAAACAATTGTCCTTCGCGGAGTATTTTTTGTCCGGTAATCTGAACATTTACTTCTTTCACTCCCTGCGGCTCTTGATAACCGTCGTCCATCGGCTCTTTGTGCATAGCATCATTCAGGTACATCTCCAGCATCGTGTAGCCGCTCGCATGGCGCACATTGTTGTCCGCCACATTCGGGTCACAGCCATTAGCACTCTCCCACACGTCCGGCATACCATCTTGGTCTGTGTCCGTCAATGCCGCTACCTCCGGATAATCATAAAAACCCTCAGCGTCTTCTTCAGTATCGATTATTCCATTGCCTCTGGATGCTCCACTATAGGTAGCCTTCTTATTGCGCGTATCATCCACTAATCGCAGTTCCACATGATCGCGCGGAAAACAACCAGCGGTATCTAAAACGGTTTGGTATGCTTCGTCTGCTGTTTGGTAGTCGCCAACTGCATACGCATACATATCGAAATCATAGCGACCATAGATAGAATCGGTAGTCCATTTCCACCAAGGTGTTTTAGGACGAATTAACGTGTCCACACGCAAGGTATCTACCTTACTATAAGGCGATTTTCCCACTACTGCCGACCAGTTATTTGCCGTAGCCGAAGCTGCTCCATCGAACACATTACCAGAGAGATACCATTGACTCGGTCCCCAAGACGTAGCACCTGAGCGCGCATTCTCTACTGAAACAAAATATTTCTTATTCGTCGTATTCGGTCCTGCTTTGTAGTAGTTATTGATGAAATTGCACTCGTGCGCTGAGTTCAGACCATTATATTCACCTTCCGCTAATTTCGCAGTATTCTCACCGCCATAACAACCGTTCGAACCGCCCTCGAAATTATACTGCACATTATTGATGTAATCAATATAGACCACACAATCGTTTACCCCTTGCGCTCCGTTAAAACGGCACGAACGTTTGTTGTTATGAACCAATAAGTTATGATGATACGTAGCCGGCGAACCGCCCCATTGACAACCATATGCACGCTGACCTTTTTTGTGTCCCGCATCGTACAAACCTTCATGCACGATACAGTATTGTACAGTGATAAAATGGCTGTCGTAAGAGTTCATATTCTCCTCCATTGACCAACCAAAATCACAATGGTCGAAGATATAACTCTCGCAGTTCTCTGCACCGACTGCGTTCGAGTCCAATAATTTACCGTTTACATCATATTGACCCAAGCGGAAACGGATGTTGCGGATAATAAAGTTCTTCGAGCCACCGAAATTGACTTTGTTATGGGTTATCACAATACCCATTCCCGGAGCTGTCTGTCCAGCTATCGTGTAATTCGTGCGGTTGATACGCAGGTCTTTGACCAATCGAATCTCACCTGTGACGGCAAAGCACACCGTCAGCGGTTCATCGGGATATTGCTTTACCGCCCAACGCAATGAGCCTTCGGTCTCGCCGTTAGCGTCATCCGCCAGTGTCGTCACATACACAACTTGACCGCCGCGACCGCCGGAGGTGTATTTACCGAATCCTTCTGCGCCCGGGAAAGCAACAATCGTGTCAGGCAGCACGGCCGCAAAACCGATTACTGAACAGAAGCAGCTAATTGCCGCCACAAAGAATCGTCTGGAATAGGAGCTGTGATACATATCTCTTGTTTACTTACAGGGTGAATAAATTCTATTTGCCGGGCGTGCAAACATATACCGCCATCCGGATTAGAGCGCTTGGCGCCGTATTTCAAATCTCCTTTTATCGGGCATCCTATAGCCGCCAACTGGCAGCGTATCTGATGGTGACGTCCGGTCTCAAGATTGATTTCCAAAAGCGTGTAGTGTTCGCCTTTGACGAGTGTTTTGTAACTCAGGATAGCTTGCTTGGCGTCTTTGGCACCTGGCTTCGCCAGATAGGTCTTATTATGCTCTTCGCTACGAATCAACCAGTGCTCGAGACGCGCTTCCGGCTTGTCTGGTGCACCTTGGACAATCGCCCAATAGGTCTTTTTTATCTGGTTATGTGTCTGGAACATAGCGTTGAGCCGCGTCAGAGCCTTGCTTGTTCGGGCAAAGAGCACAACACCGCTGGTAGGTCTGTCCAAACGGTGCGTCACACCGAGAAAAACCTCTCCGGGCTTGTTGTACTTTTCCTTGATATAGGCCTTGACCATCTCGCTCAGAGGTGTGTCACCGGTCTTATCGCCTTGCACAATCTCATTGCAGGTCTTGTTGACGGCGATGATATGGTTGTCTTCGTATAAAACGGTCATAATCCGCGCTGTCTTACCGCCTCGTAGATGAACACTCCGGCCGCTACACTCACATTCAGGCTTTCAATAACGCCGGTCATCGGCAAACGCACCTGGTCTGTACATAGTTTGAGGTTCTCCTCATAGATGCCTTTTTCCTCGCTGCCCATAACAATACAAGTCGGCACGGTCATATCGACCTCGGTATAGTTACGCTCAGTGTGCTCGGTCGCAGCCACGATGCGCAGACCGCTGTCACGGAGATACTGCAATGCATTTTGCAGGTTCTCCACTTTGCAAATCGGCAAACTATGCAGCGCTCCCGCTGATGCCTTCATGGCATCGCCGTTAATAGCTGCACTTCCGCGCGTTCCTATTATTAATGCGTGGACGCCCGCACACACGCACGTACGCGCAATGGCACCGAAGTTACGCACATCCGTCACTCCGTCAAGCATCATCAGCAGCGGAGTCTTGCCTTCGTCGTACAAACTCTGCACTAAACTATCCAGCGGAGTGAACTCAATCGGACTGAGGAACGCTATCACGCCCTGGTGATTTTTGTCCGTAAACTGATTCAGCTTCTCCAGCGGTACACGCTGTATTTGCGTTCCCGTACCATCCAGTTTGAGGAGTAGCTCTCTGCCGATGGCCGATGACATGTCTCTGCGCACCAGCACTTTGTCTAGCACTTTGCCGGCATCAATAGCTTCCATCACTGCCCTGATTCCGAAAATCATCTCGCTCTCTTTCGGTCTGCGGGTTGAATATTTAGATGTAGTCATAATATCTGTGTAAAGAAATGGTTATACCAATACTCTGTTGAACTCTTTTGGGACAGGACTCTCGAATCGCACGGTCTTCTCCGTCACCGGATGAATGAACGCCAGCACTTTAGCGTGGAGGCAGAGACGGTCGATGGGCGATGACTCGTTGCCATGCCCATATTTGCGGTCGCCTACTACCGGACAACCCTTTGATGCCAAATGTACACGTATCTGGTTCGTACGACCGGTCTCCAGATGCAGTTCAACAAGCGAGTATTGTCCGTCCGCGGAGGTCCGCAGAGTCTTATAGTTTGTGATAGCGATATCTCCGCCATCATCAACGGGAGAAGAATAGACAACAGCATTGCGTTTGTCTTCCGTCAGCCATGTGGTGATTTTTCCTTCTCGAGGTTCAAGCACGCCTTCGGCGAGCGCAATATATGTACGCTCTTTAACCAATTCGCGCCAGTATGTACGCATGTAGTGTTGCAATTCCTCCGAGCGAGCGAAGACCAGTACACCGCTTGTCTCGCGGTCGAGGCGGTGCACAACGTAGATGCTCGCGCGCGCGTTCTGCTTTTTTACATACGCGCGCAAAATAGAATATGCGGTCGTCTCGCTGCTACCAGGTGTAGCGGCTACAGTGAGCAGACCGGGCTGTTTGTTAACCACTATCAGGTCATCGTCCTCATAAACGATTTTCAACTTCGGGTGCGTCAATTGGCTGTTTCCGCGACCGGAAGAGACGGTGACCACATCGCCGCTCTTGAGCATGAAATCATGCCGCGTCTGCACGGCGTTACCCACTTTGACACGACGCTGACCCAGCAACTGCTTGACAGACGAACGTGCCATTCCTCCCATCTTAGCAATGAGAAAATCCATTAGTGGCATCGCCTCCGCTGCGCGTAATATAGTATCTTGTTTTCTAATCATTTAGCTACTTAACTATTTAACGAAAATTTTAAGCCAACCCAAATTTTCTTTCGTGGTGCCCTTAATCCACGCAATGCCTGCCATTGAATTGATGACCAGGAAGAAGCAGAACAGCACAATGGAAAATGCATTGCCAAGGATGATGAATAGGCCTATACCCGCTATACTATAGATAAACCAATAAATCCACGAGTCGGTCTTGCGATAAATCAGCCAGTAGTTCGCAAGGAACGAAGAGGAAATCAGCAGACCGTTCAGAAGCTTTATCGTCACGTTATCCGATAATTCGTTTTGCTGGAATGCGTACGTTGCCATCAAATAATCTCCAGCGGTGAGGAACACAAGCATAGAAATGGAGAGAATCAAACGTGGCGTATCGAGGAACTTAGGCTCAAACGATGCGCCTCCATCTTTCTTCGATCTGCTCCATTTATAGATGGACATCAGCTGGAAGGGAATGAACACAAAGAAGAACAAGAATGCGCTGTCGAATTGCTTTTGTAGCAAAAATTGTATTCCCAATAGAATAGACATAACGATGCCGGCGAAGAAACCGGTATAGTTTTGCGGGTCGCGTACGGTAAGGATATATGCCACACCGATGACGGACGCCGGTATGCCGATTACCCATGCGGGGTCATGCCATTTCAACAAAGTCACGGACGGGAATATCATTTCTGCAACCCATAGCACGCCTAACAGTGCCCCGAAAAGAATAATCGAAAAAATGAAATTGCGGCCAAGTGCCAGCCAAAGATGTGTGTTGTTCATAATACCGAATCTTTAAATCCTCAAATAAATAACAAGGGGCAGACATATGTCCGCCCCTTGTACATTTCGCAATTACTTGCGAGTACGATTGCCGTAGCGAGACATAAACTTGTCCACACGACCGGCTGTGTCCACCAGCTTCGATTTGCCGGTGTAGAACGGGTGACTCGTGTTCGAGATTTCCAGCTTGATAAGCGGATACTTAACGCCGTCAATCTCAATCGTGTCCTTGGTGGCTGCTGTAGAGCGGCTAAAGAACTGAGTACCGTCAGACATGTCTTTGAAAACTACTACACGGTAGTTATCGGGATGAATTCCTTTTTTCATAAGTCTTTCCTTTCAACTTTAAACGTTAAACTTTACGTTACTCAGCTACTACATTCAGTTTGATGTCAGCCTTCACCTCACGGTGCAGACGAGCCTGAGCAGTGTACTCACCCAGTTGCTTAATCGGCTCAACAAGGGTAATAACCTTCTTGTCGATTGCGATTCCCTGTGCAGCCAGTGCATCAGAGATAGCAGCGGTGGTAACAGTACCGAAGATCTTACCGTCCTCGTTTGCTTTTGCCTTTACCTCAATTACTGTCTCAGCCAGTTTGGCAGCCAGTGCCTCAGCGTCAGCCAGCAGTTTGGCTGCCTTGTGAGCCTGTTGCTTCAGGTTCTCTGCCAGTTGCTTGCGGTTGCTCTCGTTAGCGATGATAGCAATCTTCTGCGGCAGCAGGTAGTTGCGGCCGTAGCCGTCACGTACTTTTACGATGTCGTTCTTGAAACCCAGATTAGCCAGGTCTTGAATAAGAATTACTTCCATGTTCTTTCCTTTCTCTTTAGTGGGTTAATTATTTCATCATATCCGTTACGTAAGGCAGCAATGCCAAGTGGCGTGCTTTCTTAACGGCCTGAGCTACTTTGCGCTGGAATTTCAGCGAAGTACCGGTGATACGACGGGGCAGAATCTTGCCTTGCTCGTTGAGGAACTTCTTGAGGAACTCAGGATCTTTGTAATCGATGTACTTGATACCGCTCTTCTTGAAACGGCAGTACTTTTTCTTCTTCTGGTCCGAACCTTGCGGAGTCAGATAGCGGATTTCGTCATTCTGTGCCATGATTAAGCCTCCTCTTTGCCACGACGCTTCTCTGCATATTCGAAAGCGTACTTGTCAAGACGGGTTGTCAGGAAGCGAATAACGCGCTCATCACGACGGAACTCGGTCTCGAGGGTAGCGATTACTGCGGGCTCTGCATCAAACTGAAGAATGAAATAGAAACCCGAATTTTTACCTTGGATAGGGTAAGCAAGTTGCTTCAAACCCCACTCCTCACGATTCAGGATGGTACCGCCATTCTGCGTGAGAAGATTCTCGAATTTTTCTACTGCCTCCTTCGTCTGCGGTTCAGACAAAACGGGAGTCAATACGAAGGCAGTTTCATAATGATTTACCATTTGTAGTAAACGTTAATTTAATTTGTTAATAATGTTATTATTACTCTTCTTCGCGCATAGCGCGGCAAAAAAGCGTGCAAAGTTACTGCTTTTTTTTGATATACGCAAATTTTTCTGCAATTATTTTCATAAAAAAAGCGTCCGCGTAACTTTTTACTCGAGAAAACTCCTGAGAATAGGATTTGAGGCCTGCTTTTTCCTCTGTAATCCGACCACCTCATCGCTACCATTACTGGGTCACGGCGTAGAGTATCGGCACGCCATTAGTGAAGCATTTGCACTCGGTTTGAATAATGTGTTGAGTTTTCCGATTCCTATTTGTTACGGGACGCCGTTGTAACTACAATATAGTCTATAATCTACATTTTTTAATCTCTATGCCAACCGATAGTCACTACTACGCGGTGGGTATCCGTATTGATGTCGTACGGGCGCGCATACTCATGCGCATACAAACCCGTGTTTTGCCAGCGGTATTGATATGCAGCTTGCACCATCACAAAAGTGCCTCTATATCCGATGGCCACCGAGGCATACTGCGTCCAGCGGATATGCTGGAAATATGCATCCCGACGCTCGAATAGCGGGTCTATCGGCACCACTTTGTCCAAACCTTTGAATGGGCTCTCTATCGCATAGCCGCCATTGATATACATGCCGAGAATAGGAATCACCTCAAAGCCCGCGCGCAGCGAGTGCAGGTCGGCCATATAGTTGGCATGCGAATAGTTATATTGCAGCGCTATCAGACCATACGCACCTATCTGGAATGCAACCGAAGTGGACAGTTGCAGCGGCATATGGTACGACCGGTCTCTACGCACACCATCCGGAGCACGGGACTCGCGTAGCGAATCTGTCAGCGCGTAGAGTGTGCCTGTGGTATAGGTATTTAACGCACCCACGGATGGAGTCTTGATACCGAATCCTAAGCGCAGCCATCCCAGCGGACGATATATAAGACCGGCAGACAAAGTGCTGGTCGTGCCGGTGAATAGCAGCGATGTACGGTTGATATTATAATCCGTATTGGCGAAAGTTTCCTGATAATCCCCATCCGAAGACATGCGGAAGGACTGAATCTGCAACCCCGCTCCCACAAACCAACGGTTGGAGATATTCATCGCCCATTGGAATGAGAATTGGTTCATATAACCTCTCTCACGTAAGGTCAGGCTGTTGGACGCATTGTAGCGCTCCGCGCAAAACGGTATATTAGGCAAACCTACCAAGACCGCACCTAACGAAGCGTCAGCTGTACCCGCAGCCCGTATGTTTCTGCTAAAGGAATGAAGACACTGGTAGGAGAACATGAAATTATGGAACTGCACACCTTCATCACTCGGATTATTCGCCGGAACTGCCAGGACAAGCGAAGCTTGCGGAGCGGAGAAGTATGTCATCCATCCGGAGTTACTCGTGCTTGCCTGACGCGCTTTGTCCATCGAAAGGCCCATCGTCACCATCACCTCCATGCGGCGATACAGACCCAAACCGGCAGGATTGTCCGCCACAGAGGATGGATCACCGCCAATAGCCGACATTGCACCACCCATACCCATATAACGCGCTGTTCCATATATAGAGCGCTCGCTCAAACGGGCGAAGTCTTGCGCTTGCGCGGATTGCGGGCTAAAGACCGCTGCGCCAAAGAGCGATAGGCAAAAAACAAATATGTATAGGCGGGTTTTCATTTCTTGATTCGTACGGTGATGGTAGTGTCTTTTTGGCTGATTACTTCCATAGCGGGAACTGATGTTGGCGCTGGCTGCGGTGTATTAACCTCCGGAGCGGAAGGCGCTACAGTGGTCTGCGCTTTCTTGTCAGGCCAGTAATAGGCATCATCCAGAGGAGCAGTAGACGTCGTGGAGCACGACGGAGCAAAGACCGCCATACCGAAGAACAATAGGCCAAGGAGTGCTATGTGGGGTTGTTTGATCATGCTCAAAATGGATTTTCCTCGTTTTATATTCTTCGGAAACCGATGATTTCACGCACTTCCTCAATCGTCTTCTCGGCACGTGCAGCGGCCTTCTCTGCGCCTTGACGCATGATTTTGTCGAGCAGTGCATCGTCGGACGAATAAGCGATAATCCGCTCGCGAATAGGCGCCAACAATGCATTGGCATCAGCGGCCATCTGCTTCTTCATATCGCCATAACGAATCTGCATGTTATTATACAGGTCGTTGTAGTAGTCTGCTGCCTCCGTGCCGCATAGCAACTCGCAGAGCGTGAAGAGGTTCTGTATCACTTCCGGTTTCTCCTGGTTGAGTTGCGTAGGACCGCTGTCCGTCACAGCACGCATGATTTTTTTCGTCACCGTCTTCTCGTCGTCGCACAGGTACAGGCAATTGCCTTCGGACTTACCCATCTTGCCGGTTCCGTCCAGCCCCGGCACTTTCACCGCCTTGTCGGCGAAATGGAAAGAAGCCGGTTCTTTGAAATACTCGACATTATAAATGCGGTTGAAGCGGCGTGCGAACAGACGCGCCATCTCCATGTTTTGCTCCTGGTCCTTTCCCACCGGCACTTTGTCGGCCTTGTGCATCAGTATATCCGCCGCCATGAGGCAAGGATAGGTCAGCAAGCCGGCATTGACGTTGTCCGGTTGCTTGCGTACTTTCTCCTTGAAGGATGTGACACGCTCCAACTCGCCCAAATACGCATTCATATTCAGGTACAGATAGAGTTCCAGCACTTGCTTCACATCGCTCTGCACGTATATCGGCGCCTTCTCCGGATCAATACCGCAAGCCAGATATTCACTCAAAATGGTCTTGACCGAATGGCGTATGTTCTCCGGCGTAGGGTGCGTGGTCAGCGAGTGCCAGTCGGCAATGAAAAACATGCAATCATACTCATCCTGCATTTTCACAAAACTCTTCACAGCACCGAAATAGTTCCCCAAGTGCAGGTTTCCCGTAGGCCGTATTCCACTGATAACTCTCTCCATATTATATCTCCACTGGTATTTGACGATAAATAGGCTGCGCTAAAGCAGTCAGCGTAGTTGTATCCGATACACCCGGAATAGCCTGAATCTTGGTGGTCAGGAGCGAGAGGAGGTGCTCGTTATCATGCGCAAAGACCTTAATCAGGATACCAAACGCGCCCAAGGTATATGCTGATAGCCCAACATTTTCGGCTGCACATGGTAACTGGAACCGGTGATAACGCCATTATCGAACATCTTCTGCACGCGCTGATGAACAGCAGCACGGCTCACTCCGCACTGGTCCGCCACCTCCTTGAAAGGAATACGCGCACTCTGCGTAATAATCTTCAGAATCTTGCGATCCAACTCGTCAATTTTTTCCATTATTGTAGTAAAATGATTTATTTTGGATGCAAAATTACAACATTTTTTTGATATATGCAAAACTTTTTGTAATTTTGCAGCAAATTTCGTAACAAAATGACACTTAACGAGTATATTTCCGCTCATTCGACTCCGGAAAACGAAGCATTGGAGGCTATCGCGCGCGACACGCACGTTCATATTTTAAATCCGCATATGCTCAGCGGCCATATCCAGGGACGCGTGCTTAGTATGATCAGCCATATGATTCGACCGAAGCGTATTCTCGAACTCGGCACATTCACCGGATATAGCGCATTGTGCTTGGCGGAAGGGTTGGACGAAAACGGCCGGATGATAACCATCGAGCGTAACGATGAACTGGAAGATACCATTCGCCGCAACTTAGCGAAAAGTCCGTTAGGCAAGAAAATTGAGTTGATTATCGGCGATGCGAAAGAAATCTTGCAGCAAAGCGGTTCTACAGGCGGAGATGGTCTTACAGCTCAGCAGTCACATAGCGAAGCGGTCTATGATTTGGTTTTCATAGATGCTGACAAACGCGAGTACTGCGTATATCTGGACTTGGTCTATCCGCTGGTACCCGTCGGAGGGTTCATTCTGGCAGACAATACGCTCTGGGACGGACACGTCATCGACCCGGCATACGACAAGGACAAACAGACGCTCGGACTGCGTGCTTTTAATGACAAACTGGCGGAGGACGACCGCTTTGAGCAGGTCATATTACCGCTCCGGGATGGTCTGACGATGATTCGTAAAAAAAAATAACGCAAACTATTGCGTATATCAGAAAAAAGCAGTAAATTTGCACGAAAATTTGTCAATAACAAAACTACCATAACATGAACAAGACACAACTTATGAATCGTGCAGCGGATAACATTCGTATCCTGGCTGCTGCAGCAGTAGAGAAAGCAAAGAGCGGACACCCGGGCGGTGCTATGGGTGGAGCGGATTTCATCAACGTTCTCTTTAGCCAGTTCCTGGAGTACGACCCGGAGAATCCGGGATGGGAGGCGCGCGACCGCTTCTTCCTCGACCCGGGACACATGGCTCCGATGCTCTACGGGCAACTCTGTCTGGCCGGTAAGTTCACGCTCGAGGACCTCAAGAACCTCCGTCAATGGGGTTCGGTTACGCCGGGACACCCAGAGCGTGAGATTGAGCGAATGATTGAGAACACCTCCGGTCCGCTCGGTCAGGGACACACGTTTGCGGTTGGAGCAGCTATCGCAGCCAAATGGTTCAACACCCGCTACGGCGCTATTCATAACCCGACGATTTATGCCTTCATCTCTGATGGCGGCGTGCAGGAGGAGATTTCGCAGGGCGCAGGACGTCTCGCAGGGCATCTTGGGTTGGACAACCTCATTATGTTCTATGACTCCAATGCCATCCAGCTCTCAACGGGTTGCGAAGAAGTGACATCCGAGGATGTGGCATCTAAATACCTCGCATGGGGATGGTATGTGCAGGAGATTCCGGGCAACGACCCCGATGCCATAGCGAACGCTATCATCAAAGCTAAGGCAGAGAAAAATCGTCCGTCGCTCATCATCGGCCATACGACCATGGGCAAAGGTTGTGTCACGGCGGAAGGTGCTAACTGGGAAGGCAAATGCTCTACGCACGGCGCGCCGCTCAGCAAGGCCGGAGCGTCCTTCGAGAAGACCATCGAACATCTTGGTGGCAACCCCGAAGACCCGTTCCAAATCTTCCCCGAAGTGCAGAAACTATACGAAGAGCGCGCTATCCAACTCCGCGAGATAGCCAACAAACGCTATGCCGCATACTACGAGTGGAAAGAGAAAAACCCGCTTGCAGCGAACGAATACGAGACCTTCATGTCCGGCGAAACGCCGTGTATCGACTGGAGCCTGATTGAGCAAAAACCGGGAGCGGCTACACGTAACGCCAGTGGAACGGTCCTCTCCTTCCTCGCTGAGAATGTGGGCAATATGATTGTCAGCTCGGCTGATTTGAGTAATAGCGACAAGACCGACGGTTTCCTCAAGAAGACACACGCTTTCAAGAAAGGCGATTTCAGCGGCCAGTTCCTTCAGGCAGGTGTAAGCGAGCTCACCATGGCTTGCGTCATGATCGGAATGGCGCTTCACGGAGGTATCATCCCTGCCTGCGGTACGTTCTTCGTCTTCAGCGATTATATGAAACCTGCGGTACGTATGGCGGCGCTCATGGAACTGCCGGTTAAATTTATATGGAGCCACGATGCTTTCCGTGTCGGCGAAGATGGTCCGACTCACGAACCGGTTGAGCAAGAAGCGCAGATTCGCCTCATGGAGAAACTGCATAACCACAGCGGCAAACCGTCGATGCTTGTTCTCCGTCCGGCGGACGCCGAAGAGACCACGTTCGCTTGGCGCATGGCGATTGAGAATACAGACACGCCTACCGCGCTCATTCTCAGCCGTCAGGACATAGCGCCTGTTCCTAATGTGAACCTCGAAGGTTTCCGCAAAGGTGCGTACATCGTTTCCAAAGACGAGAACCCGCAAGTCGTATTGCTGGCTTCGGGTAGCGAAGTTAGTACGTTGCTGGCAGGAGCAGAACTGCTTCGTGCAGAAGGTATCCGTTTGCAGATTGTCAGCGTGCCTTCCGAAGGACTTTTCCGCGAGCAGGACAAGGCTTATCAGGACGAAGTGCTGCCGAAAGGTCTCAAGCGTTTCGGTATGACAGCCGGTTTGAGTTGGCTTCTCCGCTCCGTACAAAGTCCTCGATGAGAAACTCGGCTTCACGGCTCAGAACGTCTATGAACAAGTAAAGAAGCTGCTGTAATAAATATTGATGGCAAAGAAAAACGACATAGAGAATATTCCCAATTATGAGGAATATGTCCGCCAAAAGGAAATTGGTGGCTTCAATTGCACGTACGACATCATTCCCGGGAGCGCAGAACGCAAAAGGAGAAAATGTAGTATGGACGAGATTGCTATCTTGCGCACGGTTTGGAAATATGATACAGAAACGGAAGCGCAGATAGCTGTCCGTCTTGGCAAGCCCGAAGAAGAGGTAAAATCGCTCATTGCGACCTTAATCAAAGACAAGTTTCTTGAACGTAATAATTATCGCGGACAAGATTATTGGGAGTTGGTATATTAAATGTATAATAAGTTAAGTATGGAGCAACTCAATAGAGCAGAATACACAGTAGCGGTTAAGGCAATCAAAGAGGCTATACAAATCAGCCGCTACCGAGCCGCCAAGTTAGTCAACAAAGAGGTATTGGCTTTGTATTATGCTGTGGGTAGATATATCTCCCTCAACAGTCGGCATGCTTCATACGGAAGTAGTGCATTGCGGGTTATTTCTGATCAACTCCAACAAGAAATGCCGGGATTGAAAGGTTTTTCAGAGTCCAGCTTGAAGAGAATGCGCAAATTCTATGAGGATTGGAGCGAGTTGATAGAGAATCGTCCACCGGTGGCGGACGATTTGAATGCCGCCATTATACCGTTTGATAATCAACACATTATAATTCGGCCACTGACGGTGGACGAATTTACACAAGAACAATTACAACAATTCTTGGCAGTTCCTTTTATACATCATTATGAAATTCTAACAAAAACTTCCACTATAGAAGAACGACTCTTTTATATCCGGCAATGTGCTACACAGTTTTGGACCAAAGACAAACTGATTGAGAATCTTAAAGCCGATATATTCCATAAGGAAGCAGCTCCGAATAATTTCCAGACTGCCATTTCTGACAGCCGCTTACGTGACAAAGCATTGCAAGTGTTCCGCGAAGATGTGGTCTTGGATTTTCTAACGCTTCCTGATCCGGATTTTGTGGATGAAAAAGATGTGGAGCAACAGATTGTAAAGAATATTAAGGACTTTATAATGGCGCTTGGCGGCGACTTCAGTTTTATGGGCAATCAATACCGCTTGATTGTGGATGGAGAAGAAAGTTTTATTGATTTGCTGTTCTTTAATCGCCGTTTGCGTTCTTTGGTAGCTGTTGAACTAAAAAGCGGCAAGTTCAAGCCGGAATATGCGGGAAAGATGAATTTTTATTTGTCTGCTTTGGATGAATATGTCAAGATGCCGGACGAGAATCCCAGTATCGGTATTATTCTTTGCCGTTCGATGAACGAGAAGAAAGTGGAGTTCTCTTTCCGCGACATGACCAAGCCGATGGGTGTTGCCACGTATCATAGTAGCAGCGAGTTGCCGGAAGCATACAAAAATATCTTACCATCTGCAGAGGAATTGAGAAAACTACTATAACAATCCGTTCCACTCCGAAACGTAAAAGATGGAGAAAGAAAAAATATAGAAACAAACGAACCGCCTATGGCATAAAAAAACAGGCAAACAACATACATAAATAAGCATTTGCTTTATTGAGGAGACATTCAATCTTGGACCATTGTAATCACTTTCCTAAATATAGCGAATGTTCGCACGTATCGGTGTGGGCATTCTGCGTATATTGGAAGTGATGGCCTGATATAAACAGATTGCCCACACTTTTTTAGAATAAGATATTAGTACTCGTTAATGAAATGCTAAACAAAATTACCCTCATATTATTTAAATATATTCCGGCTATAAGTATTGTGTTTTTTCTAATTAATAACGGTTTATACTTTTTTATCAATGAGGATTCTACAGCATTATGGCGGATTCCTTATCTTTTAGATGGTATAAGTGGCAGCTCTTTTATGTTAATTTTATTGCTCTTATTGATAAGTTACAAATTTAAGTATTGTGCGTGGCATCGGGTATTACTTGTAACTTGTCTATTTAACATATCTATAGCATTCCTTGATTCCATTCAATTATTGCAAACAAGCAGTATTCCCTCATTATTAATTGTATTCATTTTCTCAGCGATAGGCTGTTCGGTTGCTACAATTCTTCATCTTCACAACATAAAAGTTGGCAATAAAACATGTATTGTTCGTCATTCAACGTCTAAACGCTTTGATTTGGCATTAATAGCGATTATCCGATGGTATCCCATAATACAACTAATAGGCTTCCTATTTAGTAATACCGTTGCATTACTAGATATAGACATACGCATTAGCTATTTATCAGATTTCATAATAGGAAACTCTCTTTTATCGTCTATATTTATTTATCTATTAAGTTTACGACTAAACTTTTCATATTGGCATAGGACATTCATTGTTGCAAATTTAATTAATGGATTTATTGCTTTTTGCGATGCACATATTCATACTCTTCCTATTTCTGATATGCAATTGTATGGTTTATATTATATTGTATTGATTTTTTGTCTAATCAGTGTATGGTCACATCAAAACAAATCTAAATTATATGAATACAAAACTCAAATTGCTTAGGGATTTAATGGCTCATATCATTGAAGATATAGATGCCGGAAATAGTACCGAAAACGAAATAGAAATTGATGCTGCAATAGATATGTTGAGTACACTTAACCATGGTATCAAACGGTATAGCAAACGCTGGCTATGCGACCATATTTTGCATTGCAGCGAAAGCACATTTAATTATTACCTTGCACTTGGCATTATTCCGAAGGGACAGCCTGCCGTTGGATTCAAGGAACTTTCATGGAGCATAAAGGATATGGATGAAGCGATTTCTTATAGAAAAGCGAACTCTCCAAAATCTGTTGTAAATAAGGATGCAATATAAATATGTGATATAGAGTGCATTATGATTTTTTTTGCAAAGATGATTTATGTTTGACAATTTTTATGTACCTTTGCACCGTATTTTATAGCAAAAAAAAATGGAGAGTAGCCGAAAATCCGATAAAGAGTAGGCCATAAACAAATTTATTGTATGAATCAGTCATTTTTACAAGCAGTAATTGATGCTAGCAATAATCCTCCAGAGGGGAATTGCATTTTTGATTCTTCGGATCACATCAGGTATCAAAATGGTATTGATGTTTCAGGGCATAATTATAATTGCCATAGACGTTTTCTAATAGAAAAGAATATATCTAATGATGAAGGCTATACAATATCAATGTTTAATCTTGATGGGCGACACCCCATATGGAAGAATAATATTCAAATGGCTCCTAAACGGATGAGAATTGTATCAACAAAAAATAATTTGATAGAATTTAGGGGATATGGGTATGATGAAGATGCCGTTGAAATGGGTGTACCTAAAGAATTAGCCTCATTTGCAAACTACGGCATATTACTCAAAATAAATAACTTAGACATAGAGCAATTGATACTGAATATGTATCATAAAAATGTAAGTATAGTTTATCTAAAATAATTTAACATTATGAATCCACGAACACATCAAAGCATTACCGCTATTTTAGAAGAAAATGGTTATATACAAGCAGGAGATATCTTGGCTACTTCTCTCTTAATCCCTAAATTACAAATTATAGGGTTTATTCCTGAGCAACAAGACCTAATACCGCTTGAAACCTATAGAAATTCAATGTCAGAACTATCTTTGAAGAATGATGAGTTGGAATTAATGTTCAATTTCAATTCTAATATTATCGTTAATTCATATCGTATCCGTATAGAAGGGGCAAAAAGAACACTTGCTGTTATGACAAATATTGAAAAATTGCCACAAGGGGAATACACAATGGATAATGATTCCATAAATGTGATTAATGTTTCTTCTCCTATTAAGATAATAGGAAAAAGTTTTAGTACGGTTGTGCTTAGTCATAATTTGATTAAAGAAGAAGAGGCAGAGAAAAACATTGTTAAGTATAAAGCAGATGGATCTTTGTATCAGTTTTCACGCGAAATTGGTAAATATAAGATCATTGCCTCATCATTTATTTGCCTATGCCGTTATATAAATAGTGTTACAGGATTACCGAGCTATATTTTATTGTCACCACAAGAGGTTTATAAGATAAGAGAACCCGAAAACAATGAATAAATACATTTTTGATTCACTAGAAGATATTTTTCTCTTTGGAAAATATAAAGAAATCATGATAGGTGATGTCTTGGCTATAGATATGTCATATGTTTATTGGTGTCAAGGCAATATACCAGAATTTTATATTACAGATGCTCTATTAAATCAAATAGTAGAGTTGTTTCCTGAATTTCTATTATCAGATTGAGTTAAAGAATCGTGGATTATTTTGTCAAGTTAATTAATTCCGCCAACGAAAGGATTGATTCTGTTGATATAGAACGATTGCTCTCGTCTATTCCGGATCCGCCCTCATTGCATAGTGAGCTTTTCAAAGTGGACAACAACCTAATAGCGGAAATCTACAATGTAGTAGAAAAGATTTTGCGTAACCCACCTTTATATGCTTGGTTTGATTCTAACTATCGTACTGCGGAGCGAACCTTTACTATTCAAGTGGTAGATGACATCGCTTATGTCGATGTTATTGCAGATTGTACTGTGGCTGTTAATCGGTATAAAATTAAAGATTTCATTACTCAATTACCAACAGGCAAGTGGGAACCTGATGTAGAAGCAATTAAAAATATCAAAATTTATTATGATGTATTTTCGTAAACATATATTCATATTGGCAATCGTTCTTATTGCCAATGCTTGTACGAAACAACTAACTATTGATAAGGATAATATCATGGGAGTGACGAATGACGACGTAATCGCCTATCTGGAGAGTTACCAAGAGGAACTAAACTCGGATTCGTTGGCAGAGGTCATTAAAATCAAAGAACAATACATGAATGATATTCGGGGATGGTCGGAAAGTATGGAAAAAGCAGATTCATCCTTCAAAAATAGACCCCACCACACTGATACTATCAGTCTCAATAAGGTGGCTCCTTTGCTGAACTCTGTATTGACGGAAGCGATACATCTTTTGCAAAAGGAGAAAGGGACAGACTACTTGGCGTTGATGGAAAATAATTGGGAGAATTTTACTATATTTGGGCCAAAGGCCAGTAGCATAGAAAGCTATGATTTGTTATTGAACGCCTATGCTCCGTACTACTGGGCTTCTTATGCTACAATAGAGAAAGACACCACCGCGTTTTTTAATGCTCTACTGAACAAATTAGAGCTAATACATTTTCAAGCTCGTTCTGTATCAATGCTGCATAACCCGCCTGTTCCGTTTTATTCCTACTTCATAACGACTCAATTAGGAATGCAATGTTACATGAATATGGAAAAATATAAAGATGCCTTACAATGGGGAGATACATATCTTACAGATTTACTCAATTGGGATTTTGTTCGATACGATGATTTATATGAGGTCGAAGCCTTTGATATACATATGGACATTTTAAATAGAATGCAATATTGTTATCTCCAAATTGGAGATGAGAGTTCTGCCCGACAAATAGACGATCTCAAACAAAAGTTCTATCATGTAGAGCCAAGAAAATAAATCAAAAATGCAAAAATATGAAAAAAGTTACGAAAGAGGTGATAGATTTCATCTCTTTTTTGACTATATATAGAGGGGCATGGATATCGAAGGATAATAAAGGCGCGAGGGTGGCGTGAGAGGGGATGACTGACCGCTATTATATTGAAAAGCGCTCAAAACCTATTTCTTAACAAGCATATATCTTTCATTATGGCGACCATTTCGTGACCATCCTGTACGTGACTGTAGTATGCCGATTGTCTTCCATTTACCTGTCAAAACCGTTCGCATCACATTCGCATCCCGTACGTGACTGTACGGTGTGTGGAGTATATGTTCCTAAAAAAGGTAAAAAGTCAAAAGTATGCGATTTGCAAAATACATAGACATGCGTCTTGAAAAAGATGACGCCTATGTTCACAAATTCAAATTCGATACTTTTGACTTTTTACCTAAATCTTAATAATCGTACATTTTCTTGAAGTAGAAAAAGTCGTTATAATCAGGTAAAAACCTCGACTTGCCTCCGAGATGAGTCCGAGACGAGTCCGATTTGCCTCCGATAACATGTTTATAATGCATTGAAAATAAAAGGCTTACAAAAGAATCTCAAATAAGTATGGAAAAAGCCGAATCTTAATAATCGGCAATTTTGGAAGGTAGTAATTTCGGCACGCCCCTTCCCCTTTGGGGTGGGTTCCCTCCGAAGTTACAGTCGCATTGTGCGGGATATAAGCAAGTAAGGTAATTATTTCGCCAGCGCTCTGCGCTCTGTTTTAGGTCGCTTCTTTGCCCTTGTATGCAAGCATACAGGTCAAATTATCGTCCTCTAAACATAGAATTTCATTCTATTTGGCGAAATAATTGCCATAATTCTTGCATATATGCAAAATTTGTAGTAAATTTGCACGCAAATTTGTTTTTAAGTATGGAATACAACTTTTCAGAGATTGAGAAAAAGTGGCAAAAGGCGTGGGAGGAGAATGGTGTTTATACCGTTTCCAACGAGTCCGACAAGCCGCACTACTATGTGCTCGACATGTTTCCTTACCCTTCGGGAGCCGGCCTTCACGTTGGTCACCCGTTAGGTTACATCGCGAGTGATATTTACAGCCGTTACAAACGTCTCAAAGGCTTTAACGTGCTTCACCCGATGGGCTTTGACAGTTACGGTCTGCCGGCAGAGCAGTACGCGATTCAGACAGGCCAGCACCCGGAGAAGACGACGTTTGAGAACATCGACCGCTATATCTCACAGCTCAAGAAAATCGGTTTCTGCTACGATTGGAATCGCGAGGTGCGCACGTGCGACCCGAAGTTCTACAAGTGGACTCAATGGGCGTTCGTGCAGATGTTCAACAGCTATTTCGACCCGAAGACACAGAAAGCACAGCCGATTAGCAAGTTGATTGCGGAGTTCGAAGCGAACGACCCGAAATGGGCGACGCTGAGCGAGAAAGAGCAACAGGAGCGGTTGATGAACTACCGCATCGCTTATCTGGCTGATACGAAGGTGAACTGGTGTCCGAAGTTGGGAACCGTGCTGGCGAATGATGAGGTAAGCGAAGGGTTGAGTGTCCGCGGCGGTTATCCTGTGGAGCAACGTGTGATGAGGCAGTGGTGTCTGCGCGTGAGCGCTTACGCAGGCCGTTTGTTGGAAGGCTTAGATAGAATCGACTGGACGGAGAGTTTGAAAGAGACACAACGTAACTGGATTGGTCGCTCTGAGGGAGCAGAGATGCAGTTCAAACTGAAAGGACAAGATGCGCCGTTTACCATCTTCACCACCCGTGCGGATACCGTGTATGGCGTGACGTTTATGGTTCTTGCGCCGGAGAGCGAGTATGTACAACGCGTCGTGACGCCGGAGCAGAAAGCGGAAGTAGACGCTTATCTGGCACGCTGCAAGAACCGCACTGAGCGCGAGCGTATCGCCGACCGCAAGGTAACGGGTGTGTTCACCGGAAGTTATGCTATCAATCCGCTGACACAAGGCGAGATACCTATTTACATTTCCGATTATGTGCTCGCGGGTTACGGAACAGGTGCTATCATGGCGGTTCCGGCACACGACAGCCGCGACTACGCGTTCGCGAAGCACTTCAACCTGCCGATTATTCCGCTGATTGAAGGAGCGGATGTGAGCGAGGAGTCGTTTGATGCGAAGGAAGGCAAGATGATTAACTCCGGTTTCCTCAACGGCATGGAGGTCAAGGACGCTATACAGGCGATGAAAGAGTATATCACAAACACCGGCATCGGTCGCGTGAAAGTCAACTATCGCTTGCGTGACGCTATTTTCAGCCGTCAGCGTTATTGGGGCGAGCCGTTCCCTGTGTATTACAAGGATGGTATGCCTTATACCCTGCCGGAAGACAAATTGCCGTTGGAATTGCCGGAAGTCAAAGACTTCAAGCCGACGGCTGATGGTCGTCCGCCGTTGGGTAACGCAGAGAATTGGGAGTATGAAGGCCATCCGTTGGAGCTCTGTACAATGCCGGGCTTTGCCGGTTCGTCTGCGTATTATCTGAGATATATGGACCCGCATAACGACGAAGCGCTTGTGGGCAAACAGGCGAACGATTATTGGCGTCAAGTGGACCTCTATCTCGGCGGTTCAGAGCACGCCACGGGACACTTGATTTACAGCCGTTTCTGGAATAAGTTCCTTTACGACCTCGGCTATGTATGCGAAGATGAGCCGTTCAAGAAACTTATCAACCAGGGTATGATTCAAGGTCGTTCTAACTTCGTCTATCGTTACATCGGCGAGGGTGCGACGGGTAACCTCTATATCAGTTACAACCTCATCGAGAACCCCGAATACAAGGACAAAGTGCAACCGATTCACGTAAACGTGAATATCGTTAATAACGATGTGCTGGATATCTACGCTTTCCGTAACTGGATGCCGGAGTTCAAGAACGCCGAGTTCGTCTTCGCTGATGGTACGTCGTCCGAACTGACAGGTTATACTGCCGGCGCAAAGCAGTATATCTGCGGTTGGGCTGTGGAGAAGATGTCAAAATCGATGTTCAACGTCGTTAATCCGGACGATGTGATTGCTAAATTCGGAGCCGACACGTTGCGTCTGTATGAGATGTTCCTTGGCCCGCTGGAGATGTCCAAACCATGGGATACCAACGGTATTGACGGCGTGCATCGTTTCTTGAAGAAACTATGGAACATGTACGAGAATATCACCGATGAGGAACCGACGAAAGAGGAACTCAAGAGCCTGCACAAGTTGATTAAGAAAATCACATGGGACATCGAGAACTTCTCGTTCAACACCTCTATCCCGGCGTTCATGATTGCGCAGAACGAACTGAGTGCGCTCAAGTGCAACAAGCGTGCTATCCTTGAACCGATTGCGGTTCTGCTTGCTCCGTACGCTCCGCATATCGCCGAAGAGATGTGGCATCGTTGCGGCAACGAGAGTTTCGTAGTGAATGCCGAATGGCCGGAGTGCAACGAGGCGTACCTGGTAGAAGATAGTGTAAAATATCCGGTTCAGTTCAACGGCAAAGTGCGCTTCACGTTCGAGTGCCCGAAAGACACGCCGAAAGAGGAAGTGGAAAAACTCGTCCTCGCGCACGAAGACACAGCGAAGTACCTTGCCGGCAATGCGGTGAAGAAAATCATCGTCGTGCCCGGCCGAATTGTGAATATTGTGATGGGGTAATAACAGAAAGAGGAGAGCATGTGCTCTCCTCTCTGTGAACCAGCTGGGGCTCGAACCCAGGACCCCATCCTTAAAAGGGATGTGCTCTACCTGCTGAGCTACTGATTCAACGCCTTTTTTCAAAAGCGGGTGCAAAGGTACTACATTTTTTTGAATTGACCAAATATTTTTGAATTTTTTTAGTAAAAAAACGACAATTAGGGCATTTTTACCCACGATATATGCAAATAAATCTAACATATAAGCGAAGAAAGACCACACAGGTGCGAGTTGGCAACATTTTTTTAGGTTCCGACTACCCTATTCGCATCCAAACCATGGCCAACACGTCCACCAATGATATTGATGCCTCGGTGGACCAGGCACGCCGTTGTATAGAAGCGGGAGCAGAACTGCTTCGTTTCACCACGCAGGGCTTGCGGGAAGTGGAAAACCTCAAAGAGATTCACGCACAAGTGCTGACAGCGGTTCCCCTCGTGGCAGATGTGCATTTTCAGGCAGATGTAGCCGATGCCGCTGCACAAGTGGTGGAAGCCGTGCGTATCAATCCGGGTAACTACAGCCGCGATGCCTCCAAACTGGAAGAGCGTTTTGTTCGGCTGCTGGATATATGCCGGGAGCATGAGACAGCTATCCGCATCGGCGTCAACCACGGCTCGCTATCCGAGCGAATGATGGATAAATACGGCGACACGCCGCAGGGCATGGTCGAGTCCGTTATGGAGTTCCTGCGCATCGCTGTGGCACACAAGTTTGAGAATATCGTCATCTCCGTCAAGGCATCCAACACCCGCGTCATGGTCGATACCGTACGACTACTCGTCAAGACGATGAAGCACGAGCACATGGCGTTCCCACTCCACCTCGGCGTTACCGAAGCCGGCGAAGGAGAAGACGGACGTATCAAGTCCGCTGTCGGAATAGGTGCACTCCTCGCTGACGGTATCGGAGACACCATCCGTGTCAGCCTCAGCGAAGCGCCGGAGAATGAGATACCTGTGGCACGAGACCTTGTGGACTATTTCGCCGAAGAAGACTCCATTCGCTATGACGGAACTGTGATTGCCGAAGTGCTGGATAATATCGGCGGCGAAGTGGAGGTGCGCTACACCAGTTATGAAAGCGACTGGAATTTGTTCTGCCTTCAGGCAGCAGCCGAATGCGGACGGCTCCTATGGGACTACAAAGCCACAGAGATAACACTCATCAACCCCAATTTCTCCGAGACCAAGCTCAACTTCCTCGGCAAGGACATCCTTCAGGCCGCGCGCGTGCGAATATATAAGACGGAGTACGTGTCCTGCCCGGGTTGCGGCAGAACAATGTTCGATCTCGAGCAAACAATCCGTAAAGTTAAAGAAGGCATCGCTAAAGCGGAAGCTTCTCATAACCAGTCACCCGCAACAAAGAACCCCTTCTCCGGTCTGAAAATCGCCGTTATGGGTTGCATTGTCAACGGGCCGGGTGAGATGGCTGATGCTGACTACGGCTATGTGGGAGCAGGCAAGGACCGTATCAGCCTCTATCGGGGCAAGGAGTGTGTCCTTAAAAACATCCCGCAGGAAGAAGCCGTGGAGCAGCTTCTCGCCCTCATCGAAAGCGACAAAAAGCGTTAAATAGTTAAAACGTTAAACAACTAAAATATATTATTATGCAAAAATCTCCTTTACAAATTGCACGCCAGAGCTATCAGCCGAAGATGCCGGTAGCATTGCAGGGCGCAGTACGCCTTGTGGAAGGCGAGAAAACTCAATCTGTTGCAGACCAAGCTGAGATCAAGGCATTGTTCCCGAACACCTACGGTCTGCCTCTTATCACCTTCGAGCCGCAGGCTGGTGCCGCCAATACGTGCGCTGAACCTATCAACGTAGGTGTCATCCTCTCCGGCGGTCAGGCTCCGGGCGGACACAATGTCATCTCCGGTCTGTACGACGGACTCAAAGCCCTCAACCCGAAGAACAAGCTCTACGGCTTCCTCGGCGGTCCTTCCGGACTCATCGACGGCAAATACCAGGAGTTAACCGGCGCTATCATCGATGAGTACCGCAACACCGGCGGCTTCGATATCATCGGTTCCGGACGTACCAAACTGGAAGAGACATGGCAGTTTGACAATGGTATCGAGATTTGCAAACAGCTCGGTATCAAGGCCGTGGTTATCATCGGCGGTGACGACTCCAACACCAACGCTTGCGTGCTGGCTGAATACTATCTCCAGAAGCAATGCGGCATTCAGGTTATCGGCTGCCCGAAGACTATCGACGGTGACCTGAAGAACGAGATGATTGAGACCTCTTTCGGTTTCGACACCGCTTGTAAGACCTACGCCGAGCTCATCGGTAACATCCAGCGTGACGCTAACTCTGCGAAGAAATACTGGCATTTCATCCGCCTCATGGGCCGCTCTGCCAGCCATATCGCACTCGAGTGCGCACTCCAGAGCCAACCGAACATCTGCCTTATCTCCGAGGAAGTAGAAGCGAAAAACATGACGCTCAACGACATCGTAGAGGATATCGTCAAAGTTATCGTAGCCCGTGCTAACGCCGGTCTGAACTTCGGTACCGTCCTCATCCCGGAAGGTCTCATCGAGTTCATCCCCGCTATGCGTGTCCTCATTCAGGAGCTCAACGACATGCTCGCTGCCAACGAGGAGTTCACGTCTCTCGACGGCGACGATGCCAAGCGCGAATATGTCAAGAGCATGCTCACGCCGGCTTCACGCGAACTCTTCCGTTCGCTGCCGAAGGGTATCGCCAAGCAGCTCACACTCGACCGCGACCCGCACGGAAACGTCATGGTATCGCAGATTGAGACCGAGAAACTGCTCATCGAGATGGTTCAGAAACGTCTGGCAGTCCTCAAAGCAAACGGCGAATACAAAGGCAAGTTCTCTGCGCTCAACCATTTCTTCGGCTATGAAGGACGTTGCGCCATGCCGTCGAACTTCGACGCAGACTACTGCTATTCTATCGGCGTGAATGCTACCCACCTCATCGCTGCAGGCAAGACGGGTTATATGTCGCTCGTGCGCAACCTTACCAAACCTGCTGCCGAGTGGATTGCCGGCGGTGTACCTATCACGATGATGATGAATATGGAGAAGCGTAACGGTAAGATGAAACCGGTTATCCAAAAGGCCCTCGTGGACCTCGACGGAGCGCCGTTCAAATACCTCCAGGACCACCGTGCTCGCTGGGCGGACGCCAACACCAGCTATATCTATCCGGGTCCTATCCAGTACTACGGTCCGACCGAGGTCTGCGACCAACCGACCCGCACGTTGCTGCTCGAGCGCGGTAAGTAATCAAAGCAGTTTATCAACCAATAACAAACTAAAATTAGTACAACTATGAGAAAGATTCAAATTTTGTTTGCGGCTATGGTAGCCGTAGTGATGAGTTCCTGTGTTCAGTTCAAAACAGAAGCAACAGTGGACATTGAGGTAACGCAGAAAGGCAAACCGCTGGTAGGAGCAACGGTGTACAAATTCAAAGACAACGGTCTGGGTGAAAGCATAACGCTATACAAAAGCAATGCATCCGGAACAGCCTTGACCAACGCCGGCGGTATAGCGCATTTCGACCTCAAGTCACCGGACGACCTGGACCCGAGCAATGTGGCCGGTGTGGAACTGGACGACCAGGCTACCTTCTATTTCTGCACGTATGACGCAGAAGGCACACGCAATGCGATTGTTACCGCCCCCGTTAGAACAGGTAGCAAACTGACGCTCCAACTCGATGTGCCCGAAGGTCTCGTGAACGGCGACGAGAAATAACCTATCTCTTTGCAAGCTGTTCGCTGCCGCTCTCGTAGCGGCAGCGAACAGCATGCTGGTGTTCCTCCGCGCACAAGAGACACTGCTGCAACGGCAATCAACACGACCTCACCGGCACGGAAACTATAAAGAGACGCTCCTAAAGCAGTTCAACGGAGCGGTTGACGAACTTCGCGAGGGCTTCGCCTTTCAGCTGGCCGGAAGCGAGGAGCGCGATGTCGATGAGTTGTTTGAGTCGCTCGTCTTCGCCGGACAAAGCGCATACGGTCTTGACAACGGTCTCTTTCTTGCCGTCTTTCTCGACCTCTTCGTTCACTTGCTCGCTGGTCTCTTTCGCAACCAGCTCTTGGATAAGCGGGTGCGCGGTGTTGACCACGAGGTTGTAGCTATCGGGCATCTGGCCGTAGAATGACATTCCCTGCTGGTGCGCGGACATCTCTTTCATTCGGCGCATGAACTCATTCTGCGTCAGGAAGACAGGTAGCGCGTCAGCCGCCGCTGCTTCGCAAGTGACGTAGTATTTCAGCTTGTCGGCATCGCTCGGCAGCAGGTTCTCAAAGGCCTTGCGCAGCCCTTCTTTCTGCTCATCGGTATAGTTGTCCTTCGCCGTTTCCTCTTTCTTGATAAGATTCTCGATGGTGTCGCTATCAATACGCACGAAGCGCAGTTTCTCGTTCTTCTGCTCCGCCTGGCTCATGATATGCACGTCCAGCTCACCGTCCATGAGCAGCACATCATATCCTTTCGCCTTCGCGCGCTCAATATAGGTATAGTGCGCATCGGGGTCGTTGGTATAGAGCATGACCATGTTGCCGTCCTTATCGACCTGTTTATCGCGCACCTGGTCTTTGTATTCCTCGAGCGTTGAATACTTGCCGTCGAGGTTCTTATAGAGCGCAAAGCCTACGGCTTTCTCATAGAACTTCTCATCGGTGAGCATACCGAACTGGATGAACATCTTGATATCATCCCATTTCTTGGCAAACTCATCCTTGTCAGCCTTGTACAGTTCCGCCAGTTTGTCAGCCACTTTCTTGGTGATGTAGCCGCTGATTTTCTTGACGTTATTATCCGACTGGAGGTAACTACGGCTGACATTGAGCGGGATATCCGGGCTATCAATGACGCCGTGCAAGAGCGTGAGGTATTCCGGCACGATATTCTCCACTTCATCGGTCACGTAGACCTGGTTGCAGTAGAGCTGAATCTTATTGCGGTGTACATCAAGATTGCTCTTTATTTTCGGGAAATAGAGGATACCGGTCAGGTTGAACGGGTAGTCCACATTGAGGTGGATATGGAAGAGCGGTTCATCCATCTGCATCGGATAGAGCTCATGATAGAACTTATCGTAGTCCTCATCCTTGAGGTCCGCAGGCTTGCGCGTCCATGCCGGGTTGACATCATTGATGATGTTCTCCTCGTCCAGCTCCACTTCCTTGCCGTCTTTCCACTCTTTCTTCTTGCCGAAAGCAATCTCCACGGGCAGGAACTTACAGTATTTCTTGAGCAGACCCTCGATGGTGGCATCCTCCAGATACTGTGTGAACTCATCGTCGATATGCAGGACGATATCGGTGCCTCGCTCGGATTTGATGGTGTCCTCCATCGTGTATTCGGGTGAGCCTTCGCAAGACCAGTGTACCGCTTTCGCGTCCTCTTTATAGGACTGCGAGAAGATCTCCACTTTCTTGGAAACCATGAAGGCGGAATAGAAACCAAGGCCGAAATGGCCGATGATGGCTTCCGCTTTGTCCTTATACTGATTGAGGAACTCCTCAGCGCCGGAGAAGGCGATTTGGTTGATGTACTTGTCCACTTCCTCCGCCGTCATGCCGATACCGTGGTCGGAAACGGTGAGCGTCTTTTTCTTTTTGTCAATAGAGACGCGCACGCGGAGGTCGCCCAGGTCGCCCTTCACTTCACCTACGGAAGAGAGCGTTTTGAGTTTCTGCGTAGCATCCACTGCATTGGAAATCAATTCACGGAGAAAAATCTCGTGGTCAGAGTATAAAAATTTCTTGATGACGGGGAAGATGTTATCACTCGTTACCCCAATATTACCTTTAGCCATTGTATATATAAGATTTAATAATTATCAATTGTCAATTATCACCTATCAAGTCCTATGCCAAGCATATTTTTCTGCCAAAATGGCAGTAATATTTGCGTATGTCATTTTTTTGTTGTACCTTTGCAGCCGAAATGGCGGATAGAGCCAATGAGGAGTATAGGATGGCAAAAATAGGTGTGTTTGACAGCGGCTATGGCGGATTAACCATTCTGAAAGAGATCCGCAAGGTATTACCCGAATACGATTATATCTATCTGGGCGATAACGCGCGTGCGCCATACGGGACACACTCGTTCGAGGTGATATACCGCTACACACTGCAGGCGGTTCGATATCTGATCGAGCAGGATTGCACTCTGGTCATTCTGGCGTGCAATACCGCCTCCGCGAAAGCCCTCCGAACCATTCAACAGAGAGACTTGCCGGGGATAAACAGGCAAAGGGCAAATGACCGGATGGTAAATGTTTTGGGCGTCATCCGTCCTACCGTAGAAGCCGTTCCCGCTATCACGAAGACAGGGCATGTAGGCATCTTGGGCACTCCGGCGACCATCAGCTCTGAGTCGTATGTGCTTGAACTTCAAAAGATTGCACCGGATTTGGTGATTACTCAACAAGCATGCCCGATGTGGGTACCGCTTATCGAAGCAGGCGAACACAACACACCGGGCGCAAAGTATTTCGTAGGCGAATACCTGCGGCAAATTCTTACCAAAGACCCGCTCATCGACACGCTCGTTTTGGGTTGCACGCACTATCCGCTGCTCAAACATGAAATCGACCATTGGCTCGCCTACCGCCATGAGATAGCACAGGAGGAATTCCCTGTTCCCGCAAATACACCGGACGTACGAACCATCGCCCAGGGTGAACTGGAAGCAGAGAGCTTGAAAGACTACCTCACGCGTCACCCCGAATACCGCCAGCAACTCTCGCAAGGCAAGTCCTGCCGCTATCTGACCACAGAAAATGCCGACCGCTTTGCGCAATCGGCATCCCTCTTTCTGGACACTCCGGTACAGGCGGAGCATATCAGCCTAACCGACACTTCCTTCTAACGATACTTGCAGCAGTTTCTGCGCCTCAACGGCAAACTCCATCGGCAGTTTGTCCATCACCTCTTTGGCATAACCGTTGACGATGAGTCCGACGGCGTCCTCTACACCAATACCGCGCTGGCGGCAGTAGAAGAGCTGGTCTTCGTTGATTTTGGAGGTCGTCGCCTCGTGTTCAACCGTTGCTGTGGGATTCGAGATAATCATATCCGGGAAGGTGTGCGCGCCGCATTTATCGCCCAGCAGCAGGCTGTCGCATTGGCTGTAATTACGCGCATTCTCGGCGTGTACACCCATCTTGACCAACCCTCGGTAGGCATTCTGGCTATGGCCGGCAGAGATACCTTTTGAGATGATTCGGCTACGCGTATTCTTACCGATATGTATCATCTTCGTGCCCGTGTCGGCCTGCTGATAGTTGTTCGTTACCGCCACCGAATAAAACTCGGCAGAGGAGTTATCGCCGCGTAATATGCAACTCGGATATTTCCATGTGATGGCAGAGCCCGTCTCCACTTGTGTCCAAGAGAGGCGCGCGTTTTCATACGTAACACCTCGCTTGGTAACAAAATTATAGATGCCACCCTTGCCTTCTTTATCGCCCGGATACCAGTTCTGCACGGTTGAATACTTCACCTCTCCATCCTTGCGAACCACTATCTCTACGATGGCTGCGTGCAGCTGGTTCTCATCTCGCATAGGAGCCGTACATCCCTCTAAATAAGACAGATACGCCCCTTCATCGGCAATCAGGAGTGTGCGCTCAAACTGCCCCGTTTTGCCGGCATTGATACGGAAATAGGTACTCAGCTCCATCGGACAGCGAACGCCTTTCGGCACATAGACAAAAGAACCATCGGAGAACACCGCCGAGTTCAGCGCCGCATAGAAATTATCCGTAGGCGGCACCACCGAACCCAGATATTCCTTGACCAAATCCGGATGCTCGCGCACCGCCTCGCTGATAGAGCAGAAGATGATGCCCTTCTCCGCCAAGGTCTCGCGGAAGGTGGTCTTCACGGAAACGGAATCCATGACCGCATCGACCGCCATGTTACCGGCCAGCGCTGCACGTTCCTCCAGCGGAATACCGAGCTTATCGAAGGTCTTCATGATTTCCGGGTCTATATCGGAGTTGGCGTTGGCTTGGTTGTTTCCGGTTCCAGAGCCACTCCGGGGAGCAGCGTAGTACGAAATAGCCTGAAAATCAATCTCGGGGATATCCAGATGTGCCCATGTGGGCACGGGCATCGTCTGCCATTTGCGGAAAGCTTTGAGACGGAAATCCAGCAACCACTCAGGTTCGCCCTTCTTCGCAGAAATCAGGCGAACGACATCCTCATTCAACCCCGCAGGCACGATATCCGTCTCCACATCGGTGGTGAAGCCGTATTTATACTCCTGAGACGTTATGTCGGTAATTACTGAATCCATCATTAACTTTCTATTTCAATAAAAAAGCCGCCCTTTTCAGGCGGCTTGGAGAGGCCGGTAGCGGAGTCAAACCGCTCTATACGGTTTTGCAGACCGCTGACTAAGTCGCTCATCCAACCGGCCAACGCTTGCGCTAATACTCGCACGACTGCGCGCTCTGCGCTTGTATAGTGCTACGTATTGTGCTACGCTTTCCCCATAGCAAACGCTTCGCTGGTTTACTCTGGGGGCCCCAGAAGAAGCGCGCTTATTCGGAAAGCGGGTGCAAAGGTACTACAAAAAATCCGAATATGCAAATTTTTCAGTACTTTTCTTTATATTTTTGCTAAAAAAGACTCAAATCGGCATCTGTAATAGTGCCTTTGCTCCGTTTTTTGCCACGCGAAGACGGAAGATTAGCAGTGCCGGCCGGCGAGTCTGCCATCGGCATAAAGGGCGAAGTATAGCGTCCCAGATAGGGATTGATAATCTCACGCGTCTGTTCGTCCGTCCATTTGCATTTATCCACTATCCACTCCAGATAACTGCGGTCAATCTGCATCATCGATTCGATAGACTCGCCTTTGTGAGCTCCCTGGGTGAGATAGAAATATTCTCCCTTTTTCATGAGCCAACGGTCAAAACTGATAAAACCGAACTCGTCGCGTTGCGCCCAAGACCAACCATGAGCTGATATCTGGGCTTTGAAGACCTCTATCGTTGCCATCACATCATCCAGCGAGTTATGCGCTCCCTCAAACGGATGGCCGTAATAACGCGTATATGCTGCTGTTAAGTTATTATGCAATCTCTCGCCATTCTCATCCACCTGACCCTCGGTATGCAAACGCTCCAGCAGCAAGGCATCGTACCATGTACGGCCATCGAAATGGAAGTCCAAACCCAACCTGGCGAGGTTGTAATGAAGTATAGGAGCATCGTAGCCGTTGCCGTTATACGAAAGGAAATCGCTACCTTCGGTAAAGGCAATGAGCTCATCGTAAACAGAGCGGAGCGAGACGCCGTGCTCCAGAAGGAAAGACTTGGAGATATGATGAACAGCCTCCGCTTCGGCAGGTATATCGAACTCTCCTTCCGGCAAGATATACCAGTCGCGCTGGTCAATAATTCGCCAGTCGGCCGTATCCACTTTGACGAGTGAGAGTTGGATGATATGCTCTTTCTGTACGTCGAGACCGGTTGTCTCTGTATCAAAACAAACGAGTTGCATAAGGAACGTTAGATTGTTAAATCGTTAAACTGTTAAATCGTTAAATCGTTATTCCACATAGAGGACGAGCCCTTTGAGGTACTCTCCTTCGGGATGATAGATGTTTATCGGATGGTCCTGCGGCTGATGCAACTGATGCAGGATTCGTACTTTGCGTCCTACTTGCGCGGCGGCACTGAATACAGCGAGACGGAATGCCTCTTTATCCACCGCCTGCGAGCATGAGAAGGTGAACAGGATGCCACCGGGACGTATCATTTCTATCGCCTTGGCGTTGATACGCTGGTAACCGCGCAGCGCATTCTTGACGGCATCGCGATGCTTGGCAAAAGCCGGCGGGTCGAGGATGATGAGGTCGAAAGTTCTATTCTGTGCTTTTTGCTCGCTCAGATACTCAAACGCGTCTGCCGCTACAGCCGTATGGTTCGTCGCTTTCGGAAAATTCTTGGCCACATTGATTGTAACCAGGTCTATCGCCTTCTGGCTCACATCCACCGAATCGACCGTTTTCGCCCCTCCGCGGAGCGCGTAGAGAGAAAAACCGCCGGTATAGCAAAACATATTCAGCACATCCTTGCCTGCCGCGTAGCGCTCAACGAGCGCTCTATTCTCACGCTGGTCCACAAAAAAGCCCGTTTTTTGACCCCTCAACCAGTCGATGCGGAAGGAAAGACCATTCTCGAGACTCCAGAAAGCATCCGGCATTGGCGTTGGCATCGGCGTTAGCCAACCTGTCTTATCACCCTCTACAGGCGCTTTGAAAGGCAATGTGTCATCGGATTTATA
>ONGK01000036.1 GCA_900317345.1 uncultured Bacteroidales bacterium
TGTGGACCCGATATTAATTCATTTCGGGGACGGAGGAATACGATGGTACGGCTTATGCTGGGCCATCGGTTTATATGTGTGCTGGTTGGTGAACGAGCGGATGTATAAGCATGAGAACTGCCCGGCGGAGTGGCCGGACCAGATGTTTTTCTTCATGACCGCCGGTGTGATTATCGGTGCGCGGTTGGGTCATTGTTGGTTCTATGAATGGCATGATGTGACGAACCCTGCGCTGGCGGGTTACTGCGAATATATGCGTATCTCAACGCAGCCGTGGCACCTATTTGGATGGGAATTTGTATATCGCAACCCGTATATCGAGCACCCGCTGATGCTACTGAAGATATGGGAAGGCGGTCTGAGCAGCCATGGCGGTGGCATAGGTCTGATTATTGCCGCTATTTTGCTTAACAAATATAAGTTCAGCCGCTACCCGCAGTTCGGCACAAGCTGGCTGTGGATACTGGATCGCCTGTGCGTGGGTGTGTGCTTTACGGCGATGCTCATACGCTTCGGCAATCTGATGAACAGCGAGATTTACGGCGGTCCGACCGACCTGCCATGGGGCTTTATCTTCGTGCGCGACGGCCAGACCGTACCCTGCCATCCGACGCAGATTTACGAGATTCTATACTGTCTGGCAGCTCTGGCGGTGACATGGCCTATGTATTGGTACACCGATGCACGGCGACGCGAAGGACTGCTGATTGGTGTGTTCTTCGAGATTGTCTTCGTCACCCGATTCCTGCTGGAGTTCATCAAGAACGACCAGGAGGCTTTCGAGGCAGGGCATGTGCTGAACATGGGTCAGCTGCTGAGCATACCATTCATCGCGTTGGGTTTATTCCTTATTATACGCGCGTACATGCGCCCGTTGAGTCCGGTGGTGGACAAGCAGCCGAAGAGTCTTGAACCCAAATATCAGGACGTTAAATAGGTATGACTAAGAAAGATTTACGCATCATATATCTGGGAACGCCGGAGTTTGCGGCGGCAAGTCTGCAGGCGCTGGTGGAGGGCGGTTATAACGTGGTGGCAGTGGTCACGATGCCGGACAAGCCTGCCGGACGCGGGCACCAGTTGCAGTATTCGGATGTGAAGAAGTATGCGCTGTCGGTTGGTCTGCCGGTGCTGCAGCCGGAGAAGCTGAAAGACGAGGCGTTTCTGGAAGAACTGCGTTCATACCACGCGGACCTGCAGATAGTGGTAGCCTTCCGTATGCTGCCGGAGGTGGTATGGGCCATGCCTCGGCTGGGTACCTTCAACCTGCACGCTTCGCTGCTGCCGCAATACCGCGGCGCTGCACCGATTAACCGCGCGGTGATGAACGGCGATACAGAAACGGGCGCAACGACATTCCTGCTGAAGCACGAGATAGACACCGGCAACATGATTTTGCAGGAACGGCTGCCTATCGGTCCGGACGAGAATGTGGGTTCGGTGCACGACCGTCTCATGGCCTTAGGCACGGGGCTGGTGACACGCACGGTGGACCTGATTATCGACTGCGAGAACCGCGGCATCCCTGTGCCGACCACTCCGCAGCCTGAGATAGCCGACCTCCGTCCGGCACCTAAGATTTTCAAGGAAGACTGCGAGATTCATTTTGCGCAGATGACGGCAGCCGAGGTGCATAACTTCGTTCGCGGCCTTAGCCCTTACCCCGCAGCTTGGGCGAACCTGAACATCAACGGCCAGGCGTTTGAGAATGTGAAGATATTTGCCGTAGAGACAATGGAAAATGGACAATGGATTATGGACAAATCTTCCATCATCGTGCCGTGCAAGGAAGGGGCGGTACGCATACTGGAACTGCAGGCACCGGGGAAGAAACGAATGGACGCACGGGCGTTTTTGAATGGGATACATTGAGATGGTAGATTATAACGCAATCATAGACAAATATTACTCCGGGATTCCGGAACTGAAGCATATATTAGTGACGCACAGCCGGCAGGTGGCAGACCGTGCGCTGGCTATCATTGACGCGCATCCCCAATGGGAAGAGCAAGGACTGGTGGACCGCCGGTTTGTGGAAGAAGCAGCGATGCTGCATGATATCGGCATCATCTTCTGCAACGCGCCGAAGATATACTGCACGGGTTCGCATAAATATATCGAGCACGGCTATCTGGGCGCAGAGCTTCTGCGGAGCGAAGGGCTGCCGAAACATGCTTTAGTGGCAGAGCGCCACACCGGCGCAGGTATTACTATCGAACAGGTGGAGCGCGAAGAACTGCCTATCCCCGACCGCGACTACTGTCCGCAGAGCCTCGAGGAGAAAGTTATCTGCTACGCGGATAAATTCTATAGTAAGAGCCACCTCGGCGAAGAGGTGAGCCTTGACAAAATCAAATACAACATCTGGAAATACGGCCACGAAGGCTATATGAGGTGGCAGGCATTAGAGGCCTTGTGCGCCTGAAAAATCCTAATAGAACTTATGGGCAAAGCCGAGTGAGAGCAGTTCGCGGAACTGCAGTTTGGCATGCGTGTCGCCCTCCACGATGACGGAGCTGTCATAGCGCGGGTGCAAAGACAGGCGCGCTGAGAGCCACCGATTGATGATGAAATCACAGTTGACCTCCAGGTCCAATTCCACATACCGATAGTTGGTATAGGCGAAGAAGCGCGCCTCCAGGGCCACTTCACGCACCGGTTTCCATGTATATTCGATTCGCACGGACGAACCGATATTGTGCTGCGTCCGTTGTCCGGCCGCGAGACCATAATCGGTCGATTTGACGCGCGTTGTATCCATGATATGAATTACCTTGTACGAGATTGGCGAGAGGGAGATAGAGAGGTCCTTGACGGGCTTGAAGTCCACACCGAACGCGGCATTGAAGCGGAAGGGCGAGAAGGGCGCTGACTTGAGTTCCATCGAGTTGGCTTTATACGTAGGCAGCAGCCGTGTGTCTATCTCCGCAGATAGCGAGGTAAAGATTTTCGGCACGATGCGGAGGTTGGCTTTTGAGTAGAGGCGAAAGAGATCATCGGTGGTGTTGACCTTATGCAGGCTATCCGCCGAGACGGTAGAACCACCCATACGCCACTCAAAGGTATTCTCCCATGTGAAGCGTTCTCGGATATAGCTGACCTGCCCTTTAGCGATGCCGAGTCCGGCGAAGGACGAAGAACCGCCCTGATACCAGTTTGGCGTGACGTAGTTCTGGGTGATTTGCGCCATAAGGGTGAGTTCCCGCCGCCATGGGGAACGCATGTTTCGGATGGCACGCAGCACATCATTGCGGTCCTCCACCTCATCCTTCACCCAGGCTTTCTCGATGACGATAGTCGGCACTTTCTCCAGGTGCTGGAGCGCGAGCGAGGCGTTCATCGTCTTGAGCGAATCGACCTCGCGAATCTCTCGTTCGATAGAGTCGAGGCGCATAAGTTCCGCCAGCGTGAGCGTGTCAACGGTGTCGTTGGCGTGCAGCGCCTCGCCCTGCTGCGCCACCATGTCGAGCAAGAGAGCGTCCATATCGGCCGTGGTCTTCTGGTCCGCTATCCTGAAGGTATCGGTATATAGTTGTTGCGCTGCCAGATTAGTGACAGCGCAAACAACTGTTAATATAGTTAAGAACTTCCTCACTATCAAACTCCGGCGGCGCCGAGTTTGCCGTGGCACTGCTTGTATTTCTTGCCGCTGCCGCAAGGACAGGGGTCATTCGGCCGCGGTTTCTTATCGGCGATGACCGGTCCCTGATGCACCTGCTCGCGCGTGTCACGGCCTGCAGCCTGAGCTGCTCCGGAAGCTTGCGCGGCCTGCGTCACAGAGTCTTTCTGCGAGCGATAACGGCTATAATCGGTGCGGCGCTGCTGCTGTGCCTGCTGCACTTTATCGGGTTCCTGCACATGGATTTGCCCGCGCAGGAGGATAGCCAGCGCACGGCGGTTGAGGGCATCGAGCATCTCGCGGAAGATATTGAAGGACTCGAGTTTGTAAATCAACAGCGGGTCTTTCTGCTCATAGGACGCGTTCTGCACGGACTGCTTGAGGTCGTCCAACTGGCGGAGGTGCTCTTTCCACTCATCATCGATGACATAGAGCAGCATACGCTTCTCAAACTCCTTGACCACCTCTTTGCAGTGCGTCTCAGCGGCAGCCTTGAGGTTCACGGCAATGTTATATACTTTCTTGCCGTCGGTAATAGGAATGAGGATGTTCTCGTACATCTGTCCCTTGGTCTGATAGACATACTGGATTTGCGGGTCGGCCATTTGCGTGAGCTTGTCCATGCGGCGCTTGAAGCTATCCATGGCTGCCTCTGCGAGTTTCTCGCTCAGCTCAGCACGCTTGCCGCGGTTGAACTCCTCTTCGTCAAACGGCACCTCGATGGCGAAAGTCTGCATGACATCGAACTTCAGGCCCTCATAGTCATTCGCCGAGCGCGCATCGTTGAGGATGCCTTCCGCGGTCTCGTAAATCATATTAGTGATATCTACGCCGATGCGCTCACCCATCAGGGCGTGGCGACGCTTGGCATAGATGACATTTCGCTGCTGGTTCATCACATCATCGTATTCGATGAGGCGCTTACGGATACCGAAGTTATTCTCCTCGACTTTCTTCTGCGCCCGCTCGATGGATGATGAAATCATGCTGTGCTCAATCATCTCGCCTTCCTGGAATCCCATACGGTCCATCACACTGGCGATTCGCTCGGAGCCGAACATACGCATCAGGTCGTCCTCGAGGCTGACATAGAAGACAGAACTACCCGGGTCACCCTGACGACCGGAACGTCCGCGGAGCTGCCTATCCACGCGGCGGCTCTCATGACGCTCTGTACCGATGATAGCCAGACCGCCTGCCTCTTTCACTTCGGGCGTCAGTTTGATATCGGTACCACGACCTGCCATGTTGGTAGCGATGGTCACAACGCCTGCACGGCCGGCTTCAGCTACGACCTGCGCCTCCTGCTGGTGCAGCTTGGCGTTGAGGACGTTATGCTTGATTTTGCGAAGCGTGAGCATGCGGCTCAGCAACTCGGATATTTCCACAGAAGTAGTACCGACGAGAACTGGACGACCTTGCTCTACCAGGCTGACAATCTCGTCGATGACGGCATTGTATTTCTCGCGCTTGGTGCGGTAGATGCGGTCGTTCATATCGATGCGGGCGATAGGCTTGTTAGTCGGGATGACCACCACATCAAGTTTATAGATATTCCAGAACTCGCCCGCCTCGGTCTCGGCCGTACCGGTCATACCGGAGAGCTTGTGGTACATACGGAAATAGTTCTGCAGCGTGATGGTAGCAAAGGTCTGTGTGGCGCCTTCCACCTTCACGTTCTCCTTCGCCTCTACGGCCTGGTGCAGACCGTCCGACCAGCGGCGGCCTTCCATAATACGGCCTGTCTGCTCATCCACAATCTTCACCTCGCCGCCGTCGATGATATAATCCACATCTTTCTCGAAGAGCGTGTATGCTTTGAGCAACTGGTTCACGGTATGCACGCGCTCGGACTTGATGCTGTAGTTGGTCAGGATATCGTCTTTGCGTTGCTGCTTGTCGTCCGGTGTGAGACCCTCTACATTCTCCAGCTCCGCCATCTCCGAGCCTACATCCGGCAGGACGAAGAAATTGGGGTCATCGGTCGTACCGGTAAGCGCATCGATACCCTTATCGGTCAGCTCGATGGACTTGTTCTTCTCGTCGATGACGAAATAGAGTTCATCGGTAGCGATGTGCATGTTCTTCTCGTTCTCCTGCAGGTAGAACTCTTCGGTCTTCTGCAGCCGCACTTTGACGCCCGGCTCGGAGAGGTATTTGATAAGCGCCTTGGATTTCGGCATACCTTTGAACGAACGGAAGAGTGCCAATTCGCCTTCTTCTTTCACCTTCTCGTCCTCGGAACCCATCTTCGCCTTTGCTTCAGCAAGCAGTTTGGTGGTCAAGGTCGTCTGCTGACGGACCAGATTCGCCACGCGGTCCTTGTATTCGTCGAACATCTGGTCCTCGCCGCGCGGCACAGGACCGGAGATAATAAGCGGCGTACGGGCATCGTCAATCAACACGGAGTCCACCTCATCGACGATGGCGAAGTTATGGCCGCGCTGCACAAGGTCGAGCGGACTGATGGCCATGTTATCACGCAGATAATCGAAACCGAACTCGTTGTTCGTACCGAAGGTAATATCGCAGGCATAGGCTTTGCGGCGCTCATCGGAATTGGGTTTGTGCTTGTCGATACAATCGACGGTGAGGCCGAGGAACATATATATCGGTCCGTTCCACTCCGAGTCACGTTTGGCAAGGTAGTCATTGACGGTCACCACATGCACTCCTTCGTGCGTGAGGGCGTTGAGATAGACAGGCAGCGTTGCCACAAGCGTCTTACCTTCACCGGTAGCCATCTCCGCGATAGAGCCGCGTTGCTCCTTGTCGTTCTTGACAGCGCCGTGCAGCACGACACCACCGAACAGCTGCACGTCATAGTGCACCATGTCCCATGTGATCTCATTGCCACCGGCCATCCAGTGGTTGCGATAGATAGCCTTGTCGCCGTCTATCTCCACGAAGTCAAAGCGAGGGTCTGCCGCCAGATTGCGGTCCAGCTCAGTGGCTGTCACCTCGATGGTCTCATTCTCTGCAAAACGGCGTGCGGTCGATTTGACGATAGCGAACGCTTCGGGCAGCATGTCCGTCAGTTCGGCATCATAGATGTCACGGATCTCTTTCTCGAGTTTGTCCACCTCATTGTAGATCTTCTCACGTTTGTCAATCGGCGTTCCCTCGATAGACGCTTTCAGCTCTGCGATGCGTGCTTTCTTGTCCGCCACGGCGGCTTGCAGCCGGTCCATGAGAGCCTGAGAACGGGCACGCAGTTCGTCATGCGTCAGCGCATCGATAGTCTCGTACGCTGCCTTAGTCTTGTCCACATACGGCTGTATGGCGCGCATATCTTTCTGCGCCTTATTGCCGAAAAGTTTGGTTATAATCTCTAAAAAATTCATATCACTTATGGTTCATTTATTACGTAGTTCAACAGTAATCCAACCGATTACCGCTTGTAGAATGGATTTGAATACGACAGACTAAATGATGTTTCTATTCGTCAAATAAATCTTGGTGTCTACCGGTCCGTGCCAAACCAATTAATCTGACACTTTTCTGTCTATCATAAATCAGCAACCAGTTCGGCTTGATGTGACATTCCCAAAGTCCTTTATATTCTCCTTCCAATTTATGAGGATTGAACTCGGGCGGAACTTGCCCGTATTCTGTCAGAAAATCGAGCACAGTTTTAATATCTTCTTTTTTGCATCCCCTTTTAAGACATGCTTTCAAGTCCTTCTTGAACTTGCTTGACGGAACGAGTTCGTACATGATTTTCAAAGAATGTCATTGAACATCTCGTCCGCACTCTTATAGTGTTTGCATTTGCCGGAACGTACCTCTTTGATTGCAGCCACTGTTTCTGCATTGGGCTTATAAGTCTTTTTCTGAGGCACTATAGTAATCCCTTTAATACGGTGCAGCAACTCAATGGCACTCATAACGAGGGCATTGGTCGGATTGTATTTAATAGTCAGTGTTTCCATATTTACGTTATTTTTGTGATTTGCTACTAAAATTTGGTGCAAAGGTACTACAAATTTTGCATATATGCAAATAAAACCGTATTTTTTGTACGCATTATTTGCATATTCCAGAAAAAAGTAGTATCTTTGCACTCGCAAAGGACAACCGGAACCCCAAATGTCGCTAACGCAAGCTGTCCGGATTTCGGAGCAAGGTAGAACAAGTACATTGGGCGCTTCGTGGTAATCCTAGACCATGCCTATTTTGACATACTTGTAATAAACTGATATACAACAATATACGCAACATGAAACGGCGCTTAAAAACACGCATAATTGACCGGATGAAAAGCGGTGTTGGCCGATTTGTGCCTTCACCCGCGCTCTCCACGCCTCCCGCAAGGGGTGTGCGCTATTTTGAGCCCATTACTGCTATAGCGATGCTTATCGGAAAAGTCAATACCGTCAAAGAAGGTCGCCGTTACAAGAAGCACATCATTGCCCGCCGCACTTCCTTCGGCAGCAGCCTCTTCCAGCTCTATACCTACCATTTCCCGACCCGCTGGTCCGAAGGATGCATCGCCAACCGAAACCTCATCAAAGAGGCGCAGCGCCGGGCACACGCGCTTGAGCATGACCATTCCCCGGAAGCCTACGAATGGCGAATACGCTTCTTCAAGCACTATTTCCGCGTCTTCAAAGGCGGAGCCAAGCCGGAACCGGGACTCAAACCCTATTCCCGCTTCTATCAATATGTTTACGTAGCCATCTATCGCGAACTCCAAGCCGCACAACAGCAAGCCGCCAATCAACAACCTCAAATCACACGGAGCAGCCTCCGCCTAGAAGGGCTTGTTACAACTAACCCCTCCCCAATCGACGAAGCCGCCGACATCTCCTTCGTCCCCGTCCTCGACCGCACCTTTAGCCCTGTCTCCAAACGTCTTTTCATGCCTCGTCCCGATTTTGACTCCCTTCCGCCGCCACCGAATATCCATAATCTACCCAGATGGCAAAAAAGTGAGAAAAACATATTACAAGCGTGCTATTAAGTCCACTTTTTGTGTATTTTTGTGTAAAAATTGCAAAATGTACTTTACAAATTTGCATATATGAAATAAAAGTTGTACCTTTGCACCCGCAAAGGCTCGTTCACACATGTTTGAGAGCGAGAACAGTGTTTACCGTTGGGCCTAACAACGTAAAAAAGTAGGTACAGGCGCAGGCGTGCGCCAAACGGATAATTTTTCGCGTTTGCGATTTATTGACATTTCGGAATGTAGGAAGTTTTGAAAATGTACCAATAATAAGTCAGCAAACGTCCATGTTGTATATGGACGTGACTTATCGGTACATGGGCATTCCTACAGCCTCGAAATGGATAAGGAACGTCCATTTTTTGTGTATGTTTTTATACAAGCCAAATAATATTAATAACTTTTAATATTTAACTAATTAACCACTTTTATTTAACTAATTAAAAATTTAATCATTATGAGAAAACTTTTCTTATTTATCGCCGCTGCGCTGGTATCTACCGGCATGTGGGCAGCAGCGACAACATTATTTTCATTAACTGTCAAGTCATCCGGAAGTAACTGGAGTGCCCCCACAACTGAAACTGAAGTTACAACAAGTATGTGGCTTGAAAGTATTAATGGCGGAACATTACACATGGCTGTCACTTCTGGTTCTGCCCAAAAAGTATTTGGCTCGGACAATAGTGAGTACCATATGAGATTAGCATCAAACGCTGCATATGCAAAAATCACAATGTCGGATAACACATTCGCAGAAGGTGATAGTATTATAATAACAAAAGGAAACGCAGACAATCAACCTTGTCTTACGTCTATTAAGACTCGTAGCACTGATACTACGACCACGAACTTTAAGTATGTAATCCCAAAAGGTAGCCCTCTGATTGATAAGTCTGTTGTCTATTTATGGAAAGCATCTAGTAATGTCCATATCAAGGCCATTTCTATAATCCGCCCTGATAATTGCATCAAGCCGGGGACTCCGACATCTTTGAACGCAGGTAGTATAACCTACAACTCAGCAAGTCTTTCCTGGGCTGCTGCAGAGAACTCTGATGGTTATCAAATATCGATTATCAAGAAGTCTGATTCAAGCGTAAAACTCGATTGGACGGATTGCGCTACTAATTCTTATGCAGCAACAGGTTTGGACGCAGAAACTACTTATACTTTCAAAGTAAAGGCTAAAGGAGCAGATGGTTATTGCGAATTAGGCGATGAGGCAAAGGCTGATTTCACCACCATAGTTGCTCCGGAAATCTGTCCTTCCGGTCTTACTATCACAGGTACAAAAGAATATATGGAGCACGATAACATTTCCTTAACGGCAACACTTACAGAAGGCACCGGTGCAATCACTTATCAATGGTATAAGGGTAGCATCGCTGTAGAAAATGCACTTGATGGAAAAACATCTGCAACTTTGACAATTGAAAACTGTGCACAAAGCGATGCTGGTAGCTATTATTGCGTTGCCAGCAAAGCAGAATGTCCAGATGCCGAATCCGCAGCATACGCAGTTACCGTTTCTGAATACGTTTGTCCGACAAGTGGTACTCTTTTCTCCTTCGTAATTAAGAGTGGATTATCTAATCAGACAATAGCCCATCAAACAGATCTTATTTTGACTTCTGATTATGGCACCACCGTCAACGGTGTCGCGACCTTACGCAATAATGATGGCTCTGGAAATGACAAAGCACAAATTTACAACGGAGAGATTTTCTTCAATGGAGCTAATGCATACGTAAAGGTTGATATGTATTGTGCGTTAGCAGCAGGGGATACGATTGCTATTACTTCGAAAAATAATCAAAATGAGTTATGGTTTACGAATACCAACAGCAATAGTAATAAGATAGAAACTTCAGGAAGGAAACATGTAGTCGCAAAAGATGATTTGTTAGACGGTTATTCTACTTTCTATATCTGGAGAAAAAGCGGCGGTACATCTGTTGGCACTATTAAGGTTACGCGTCCTGAAGGTTCTGCTACCGCTATTGACGAAGTAGAAAAATCTGCTGCTGCCGTTAAGCGCATTGTGAACGGACAACTCATCATTGAGAAGAACGGTGTACGCTATAACGCGATGGGACAAACAATCCGTTAATACATACCGTAAGAAAGCCTTTGTGCATTCTGCATAGAGGTTAATTAGATGTGAATGTCGCGGGAGTTTTTTTGTGCAAAAAACACTGTAATATTTGCATATATCATTTTTTTTTACTACTTTTGCACCGCAAATCGTTATTAATCTATACAACCATGAGTAATTTTAGCGCACAAGACCTGGAGCAGTTGCAGGCTCGGGGCATCTCCGTAGAGAAAGCGGAGGCACAATTGGAATGTTTCCGTACCGGTTTTCCTGAATTAGACATCGTGGCGCCCGCCTCGACGAAGAAGGGCATCCTGGCTCCCAAACGCGCGGAGCAGGAGGAGTATATCGCTGCATGGCAGGAGTACCTGAAAGAAGGGCATAAGATTTTGAAGTTCGTTCCGGCTTCCGGTGCTGCCAGCCGTATGTTCAAGAACCTATTCCAGTATCTGGAGGACGGCATCGAGACGCCGTTCATTCAGGATTTTCTGGCGCACAAAGACTGCTTCGCTTTCGGTCCGCAGTTAGCGGGCAAGGAAGGCCAGGAAGCGGTTAGTTACCTGCTGAAGGATATGAAATACGGCGAGCTGCCGAAGGGTTTGCTGCTATTCCATAAATATCGCGACGGCGCGCGTACGCCGGCGTTGGAGCATCTTGTAGAGGGGGCTCAATACTGCGTAGCACCCGCCAAGAAAGGCGAGAAGCCGACCGTGTATCTGCATTTCACGGTGAGCCATGACCATCTGCCGTTGTTCCGTCAGCACATAGCAGAGAACCTGGCGAAATACGAAGAGAAATTCGGGGTGAAATACGACGTTACTTTCTCGGAGCAGCTGCCGAGCACCGACACGATTGCGGCTAACCCCGACGGCACGCCATTCCGCACGAAAGACGGCAAGCTGCTCTTCCGTCCGGGCGGCCACGGAGCGCTTATCGAGAACCTCAATCAGCAGGACGCCGATATCGTATTTATCAAGAATATCGACAATGTGGTGCCGGACCGTCTGAAGAAAGACACCATCCGCTACAAGCAGATACTGGCCGGTGTGCTCGTGACTGAGCAGAGACGTGTGTTCGAGGCATTGAAGAACCCGAACCTGTCGGATGAAGAGCGCGCCAAGCTGAACCGTCCTATCCGTGTATGCGGCGTGGTGAAGAACACGGGCGAACCCGGCGGCGGTCCGTTCCTCGTACGCGACGAAGACGGCTCTATCAGCTGCCAGATACTGGAGTCCACGCAGATTAGCGACCCGGCACTGATGGCGCAGTCTACGCACTTCAACCCCGTGGACCTCGTATGCGCTATCCGTGACTACGAGGGTAAGCCATTTAACCTGCCGGAATACGTGGACCCGAAGACGGGCTTCATCTCCAACAAGTCCAAAGACGGCAAGGAGCTGTTAGCGCTCGAGTTGCCGGGTCTATGGAACGGAGCGATGGCGAAATGGAACACCATCTTCGTAGAGGTGCCTGTATCGACGTTCAACCCCGTGAAGACGGTGAACGACCTGCTGCGCGAGCAACACCAGTGATGTTATTTCCGTCGGCGGATGAGAATCGTCACGATGACGGCGAGGCCCAGGAGGGCAGGGTAGAAGAGATAGGGCACAATGCTCAGCGCTGAGATACCGGCAAGTCCGCTGGCCATGAGCAGTTGTGCGCCATAGGGCAGCAGTCCCTGCACACAGCAGGAGGTGGTGTCCAACAGACTGGCGGAGCGGCGAGGATCGATATCGAACTGCTCCGCTATATGTTTGGATATATCGCCCACCGAGAGAATGGCTATCGTATTATTGGCCGTGCAGATATTGGCGAAAGCCACGAGCGCGCAAATACTCCATTCTGCGCCGGCACGCGACCGGACACGGCGCATGATAAGATTGATCATAAAATCCAGTCCTCCATTATAGCGGATGAGGGCGAAGATACCTCCTGCGAGCAGAGAGATGAGGATGAGTTCGCTCATACCCATCACTCCGTTGAGGGCAGAAGTGACCCATCCCATGAGATTATAACTGCCGTCCAGCACACCGGTGATACAGGTGAGCATATTACCGAGCGCAAGCACCACGAGCACGTCGATACCCGCGGCAGCGCAGACCAAGACGGCGAGATAGGGCACCACTTTCCACCATTGTATATGGTCCACGGACGATGCTTCTGTAGCTCCGTAGCCCATGAAGACATATAGGACGGCAACCACCAGCGCCACGGGAATGACCATGCGAATATTGAAGATGAACTTATCGCGGAGCTGGCATCCCTGCGACTGGGTGGAGACAATCGTGGTATCGCTGATGAAAGAGAGGTTGTCGCCAAAGAAAGCGCCTCCTACGACAGCGGCGGCGACGAGCGGCAGCACCATTCCGGTCTTGTCCGCCAGTCCAGCTGCGATAGGCATGAGCGCGACGATAGTGCCGACGGAAGTGCCCATACAAAGGGAGGTGACACAGGCTGCCAGGAAGAGGCCCGTGAGGGCAAAGCGGGCAGGCAGAAAGCGAAGGGTGAGGTCCACCATCGCTTCAGCGGCTCCCATGGCTTTGGCACTCGCGGCAAAAGCACCGGCGAGCATGAAAATCCACACCATCAGCAAGAGGTCCGGACTGCCCGCTCCTCGCGAGAACAGGCTGACCATTGCTCACTCCGCCGTAAAATACAGAAAACAAAATCAATAGCGCAACCATCGTCACGATGGGAGAAAGCGCAAACAAACCTTTCTTCATATTAGTCAAAACACCATTTGATACCTAAGCACGGATTGCACATGAAGCCGAGTCCCGGATAACCGCTGATGAAATTATAACTGAATTCTATCTCCGTGCCGATATGCAGGTTCGGACATTTGAACCACCTCCCTACATTGTACCATAACTGCGGCTCGCTAATCATGACAAACGATTGTCCGCCTGAATAGCGCTGTCCCCATATATCCAGAAAGCCGGAGAAACGCAGTCCCGGCGCGGTGCAGAAATCATCACATCCCCATACGAACGTGAACTGCAGCGGTATTTGGTTCGCCAGCTTGTTGTAGTCATCCACGATGTATTTGTACAGCAGCTCGATGTTGAATATATTCTTGTAGTCCGGTGTGTGCAGACAATAGTTTAGACCTACCAGTGCTGCATGATTGATAGCATAGCCGCGCAGACCGGTGCTGTCGTTATACAATCCCATACCGCCGTTGTACTCTACTTGGATACTCAAATCTTTCGCTTTCGTCTTACCCCAGAAATTCAGACATCGCGCTATCTCCGCGTACGCCATGAAGGGCGTGTTCTTCGGGTCTATCGGGTTGATGTTATAATCCAAATCGACGAAGGCAAACGTATTACCCCAAGGATCGGGGTAGAAGAGCTCGAGGGTAGTGGTGACGCGGTTAGAACGCTGATTGGAGCACGCCGTGCCCAGACTGCCGAAGTCGTAGAATATCTGCAGATTAGTGCCGGCAAAGAGCGGAGACAGCGCTCCCGCGCACAATATTATAAAGAGTATCCTCTTCATCACCCCACCTCTCAGTTCTCAGCTTTTCCTTTATGCCAATGCTTAAAAAGCAAGTTCACGGTCATGACCGCAATCGTTCCGATGACCGCCTCCGCAAACATACCACAACCGCACAAACAACCGATAGCGGCAGCGCACCAGACCGTGGCAGCCGTAGTCAACCCCCTCACTGTATCGCCGGTCTTGAAGATAATACCAGCGCCGAGGAAGCCAATGCCGGATACAACCTGCGCGATGATTCGCGAGTTATCACCACCCATTATCGATGGCGACATCAGTACATAGAGTGCGCTGCCGATAGCGATGAGCGATATAGTGCGTGTACCAACCACTTTGCCATGCCACTCCCGCTCCAAGCCGATGAGATAGCCCAGCGCCATGGCCAGAACAATCTTCGTGAGCAACTCTACCCAATTGGTTTCAAAAAAAGCAGTCATACCATTCTCGTTAAATTCGCTGCAAAGGTACTACTTTTATTTGACATACGCAAACAAAAGCGCACACAAAAATTGACTCTGCGTAAAAAAATGCCACAATTTCTTGACTCTGCGTAAAAAAGTGCATGTATATATTGCATATATGCAAAAAAAACAGTAACTTTGCACAAGTTTTGAGTGAAACAAATTAACCTATAAAAAATAGCACAATGAAAAAGTTATCGTTTATCATGCTTGCAGCGCTGGTGGCATTGTTCACAAGTTGCGACCAGAAGGGCGGCCCGTCCGCAGACACCAAGGCCAAGTACACAGTTATCCTCTACGCCAATGGCGGTGAGAATTTGGATCACTTCATCGAGGAAGACATCGCTTATGCGGCAGAGTTCCTGAATACGAAGGGCAACGACTATTCTGTGCGCATGGTGGTGTATATGAAGTACTCCACCCAGAAAGGTCTTGACAAACAACGCTATACCCCTGGCGGCCTCGCCGGTGAGGTATACAGCTATGAGGTGGGGTACGACTGCTACCGCGAAAGGACGCAAAAAGACCAATACCTCGCGCTGCCGATGGAATGGATAATAGATAATTCCGACGCGCCGATGTATGAACCGTCCTATATTTCCAGTGTACTGAAGGATGCAGCGAAGAATGCGCCCGCCGAGAACTATATTCTGGTTATCGCAGGGCACGCCAACGGATGGTGCGTTGAGGAAGACGGAGAATACCCTGCTCCGAACAAGGTGCAGAAAGCCGCGATGACAGATGTCTACTACAACAAGCGTGCTATCAAAGCCAAAGAGCTGGCTGCCGGTATCCGTCAATCCGGTGTTAATGTATCCACCATCGTGTTCGACTGCTGCCTGCAGAATAATATCGAGTACCTCTCAGAGTTGACCGATGTGCCGGGTCTCAAATATACGCTTGGTTCGGGTCATACCACTCACGGAGGCGACTATAGCGACCTGCTCAAAGAGCTCTTCAAGACGACAGCCGGTCAGCAAGACCTGACCGCTGCATTGGGAAACTATGCAGAGACGTATGCAAAACAGCACAAAACGGACTACGAGGAGTTCCACGATATCGTGCTGATGAACGTGGATTTCGCTGTGGTAGATTTGGCAAAACTAAAGGACACCTGGACTCCGATAAAGAATATCGTAGATTATCTATGCGCGAATTACAAGTCTGCGGACTCGACTAAGTACGTGATCCCTTCGCATAACTGCTATCAATACTACAACAAGGATTGCAAATACGACCTGCTTGACTATCTGACGCTGATGGAGAATGCGGGTGCCCCCTTTGAGAACGATGCGCAGTATGAGACGCTCCGTCTTGCCGTGGATGACGCGTTGCACGCTTGTATCCTGAAACACGCTTATTCGCTTAACTATGTGGATCCGTCCGCTAAACCGAAAGATGCAGCAGAGAAGTTCGTGACGATGAGCATCAATCTGGGTGCCAAAGGACGCTTACAGGATATTTTCGATACCAATGGAGAAAACTATTTCACCTGCTATGACTATGAGGGCAAGCCCTGGCATTTCTATCCGTCAGGCGCCACTACATGGAAGACGGGCGATGAGCAGCTTTCTCCTGAATACAATTGGACACACAGCTACGACAAATCGACATTCGACCAGAAGACAGGTTGGACCAGATGGCTCAAACTGAACCCTGTGATGCCGTATAACAACCCGCCTCACGGCGATGACGGCGACACAGACGGCGAAGATGATGAGGAAGAATAAATAGTGAGACAACAGCATGGTTGGTACAAAAAAGAGCAAGGTGATTAAACCGTGGGAATTAGCTGAGCAAAGTCTGGTGAGTGTTCTCTCTGAGAGCCATTATACACCGGGAGAATTTGCAGACGCGTTGGGTTCTCCGTCCTTTATGGAGTTTCTGAAGGGAGTCAGTTCCTTTGCTCCCATGGGTCTCAGAGCACTATTTAAGGCAACCGTCTTCTCGCGCGTGCCGAAACTGAACAGGCGCTTTGCCAAAGAGTGCGGTCTGGGCCTGTTTGCCGGACGTTGCTGGGAGATACAGAGTTACACCTTCTCCTACCGCAGCCAGACCGTAGATAACCGCGAGCAAACGCTGTCGGGGCGTGTGACATTCCTTCATCATAAGGATGCGAACATCCCTCATCAGGCGAAAACGATTTCTCTTCATACGCACCAAGCGTTTTTTGACCCCCGGTGGGCGCCGCATCATAACCTTATGTTCGTGCCGCTCAAAGTGCTGTCGGACTCGGTGGTCATCGAACCTGATTTGCAGAAATGGGGTATCACCCACGGCGTAGAGTATGACGGCGGTGGTTCTGCTATCCACATGGCTCGCCAGCTCGCCGATTGTATTGTCGCAGCTTTAGAGATTATGCGCCAGCACGGCGTCTCTCTTGCTCCTGACGGCTATACCACCAGTTGGGGCGGTTCACAAGGAGCCATGCCGACGCTCTACTTCGACAAATGGTACGACACCGAGGCTCCACAGTGGTTCAAGGATGCGTTGCGACTGCGGTCGTCGTTCATCGTGGAAGGTGTCTCTGTGGTGCCGGAACTGACGAAATTCATATATCAGGATGCAAGGGATTTTCATCTGAAGCCCGTGACCGTTGTGGGGTATCTCAAAGCCTTTACTAAAGAGCAGTTAGGCGGATATATGCCCGAGGAGTTCGTTCCACAATGGTGGCTCGACAATAAGTTTGACGTGGACGGCAAGGAGATGACGTTCATGGATGCTGTGTGCCATTATATCCCCGAGGCGATGCATCCCCTCTCCGAGACCATTGAATCTTTTGCAGGTCTGGTAGCCCCGGATATGCTCAATGAGGACGGACAGGTTAATCTGGACTGCCCGAAGATACAGTCATGGCTGGCATGCCTCGGTAAGTACAACGACATGTCCGGCTGGACTCCAGCGCACGATGTGTATATAGCTCATAGCCCGGTGGATGACATGCTGCCATACAAATATGCCTATGACCAATACTGCGCCATTAGCAATGAGGGCCAAAACCATAAGGTACATATGCTCGCATTTCCTTCCATGCGTCTCGTACCCCACGGAGGCATGAACCCGCATTTTATTATCGCTTTCATGGGGTTGTTACTGATGTCATTTGTTGAGAATCCTAAAGATATGCGACGGTTTTGCAAGACCGTCAAATAGATGATGAATAAGAAAAAGAATACATCGCATCCCTCTGAGGAAACACTATGGCAATTCATGGAGCGCGGCATTCTGTCCTACGGAAGCCGTAATGATGCCCTCGTGTATTTCGGACGCCGCATCAGTCGTCAGACCTTCGTGAAGGAGGTGCTTCTATGGGGTCGCGTCATCAGAGGTATGGGGTTGAAAGAGGGCGATGAGTTGCTGCTCTTCGGTCCTTCGTTGCCGGAATTCGTTTATATCATGCTGGCCGCTGACATGACGGGCGTGACAGCCAATATGCCGAACCTGATGGTTACACCGCAGGCTCTGGATGCCATGGTGGGCAAGAGCCGTGTCGCCTTCGTTTTTGACGGCATGGAAGAGATGATACGCGAGACGCTCCTGCACGAGCAGTTTGAACATGTGGTCATCGTGTCAGCAACACGCTCCATGGGTTATCCGCTCAAAATGATAGCTTCGCCGCTGAACAGCATAAGGCATTTTAGTCAGCGTCACAGAGCCAAATATCTGACAGCCGACGCCGCCATTCGTCGCTTCGGGCAGTATGACGGTCCGCTGGAGGCATCCGCGGTGAAAGGAAAAGTGGCGTATATCTTCTGCTCCTCCGGCACATCCAACAAAGGTGTGGCGAACCAAATCGGTATGAGCGATGAGGCGATGATAGCCATGTTCCGCAACGCGCTGGCATTCAATGAGAATGGCAATCCTTTCTGCGAAGGAACGACCTCTTACTGCCAGCTGCCACCCTTTGTATGCACCGGGTTCTTTGTGCTGGTGCTGGCTCCTCTCTACCGCGGCATGACCGTATATCTGGACCCGCGTCCGGACGTACATCAGTTCACGAAGAATATCCTGGCTTTCCACCCGCAAGTTACGTTGGCTACAGGCGCGTCCTGGGTTCATCTGGCTGAGCATATCGACCGCCTTGTCCAGCGAGGCAAACGGCCGGACTTGAGTTGTTTCCGCTTCCCGGTGATGGGTGGCGAGGGATGCACGCCGCAAGCGCTGCAGCATATCAACGAAGTGATGGAAGCCTGCGGCAGTACCGTGGCGCTTACTTCGGGCTACGGGCTGAGTGAGACATTCTCTGTATGCACGGTGGATTATGCGCCGACAGGGTTCGATAAAGACTATTCCCGCTACGCCATTTGCGTAGGTGCACCTTTCCCCGGTGTGACCGTAGGTATCTTTGATGAAGAAGGCAAGGAACTGGGGTATAATCAACGCGGAGAGATTCGAGTGAAGACTCAATCCCTCACCACCGGGTATATTAACAACGAAGCGCTGAACCAAGCCAAGCTGCATGACGGATGGTTGCACACAGAGGATTTCGGAGAATTGGACCAAAACGGCAAACTCTTTATATATGGTCGCATGGCGCAGTATGTTACATCGCCAAGCGGAGAAAAAGTATATCTGTTTGACATCTCCAACCGATTGCGAGATGACCCTGCCGTCAAAGAGGCAATAGTTTGTCAGCTCGTTGCGCCCAATAGTCCGCTTGTGGCTCACGTAGTGCTGGAAGACGGTATTAAGGAGACAGAGAAAGAAGTGCTATGTCGTCTGGATAGTCTCATGTCTTCCTTCCTTCCAGAGGGCCTTCGAATCGAGGCTTACCATGTGGAGGAAGGGCATTTACGCATCAATATTGTCGGGAAGATAGACAGACATTACTACACTCATCTCCTAACTGGCTATTACGAGATTCACGACGGCGAACTGCAGGCTATTACGTTTCAGAACAGTTAAGTACTTTGTTGCATTGATAAAAAGAGCAACCACCGGATGGTGATTGCTCTTTTATGTTGCTCAACCAGGACTCGAACCCAGACAGACAGAACCAGAATCTGTAGTGCTACCATTACACCATTGAGCAATGCTTTTTTGAAAGCGGGTGCAAAAATACTGCTTTTTTTTCAATTGTGCAAATTTTTTTGCACTTTTTTTCTTTTTTTGCGTAAAAAAGATGAAATCGCCTTATGACAGATGGCAGGCACGCCACTGTGAAATGAAATTCGGATAACTTTTGGCGATACATGCCAGCTCATCGTCTGCCACGGGAAAATCCGCAGCCATGAGCGCCATCGCCATTCGATGGTCATTGCGTACTTCATGCAGTCTGACCGCTTCAAGGCGGTCAGATTCTTTATATTTCAACCGTTCTGTACCTGTGGCATGAAGAGTGATGCCGAGGCGTTCGCAGGTTAGGGCAATCGCAGGATATAGATCGGGGGTATTGACAAAGTCAATGGAGACCGCTTCGCTCAGAGACAAAAGACCTTGCTCGATTCGGACGGCCACAGGCAGTCCTCCGTGCTCAAAGACCGGCTTCGCCTGTAAGATTGCTCCTTCGGGCACAAACGTAGTCTCTACTCCGAAATACTCAGCATAGATGTCCGCCACTACCCTGTCGCCCTGAAGACTATCGGATGTCAGGCCTTCGAGCAATAACTCCCCGCCATGAATAGCAATATATTCATACCAGAAAGCTGCGGCGGACCAATCGGGCTCTAAAAGACCGGCATCGCTGTATGCTTCAGCCATGCGGCGGGACATCGTTATATAAGGTGACTCGTCAGGTTCGGGCGGTATATTCTCCCCATGTAAGATACGCGCAGAAATGGTTTGGCTGGTCGGCTTGCCGTCCCGTTCCATGAGTCGCGGGTCGCCGGTAAGAGTAATCGGTTCGCCGGGATAGCATTTCTCCAAGTGCACCTGCAGAAAACGCAACGCCGTGCCGCAGTTCTTGAGATGCAACGTGAGCGGTACACCTTTTTTATATTCGCGCAGGCGCGCGAGGGCATCGTGCAGCACAAGCACATCATCCGGCATATCCGAAGAGACCCGCATAAGCGGATCTCCATGGATAGCCTGCAATAGAAGAATTCTATTCGCTATAGATTTTGATATCGGCAGTTTAATTGACATCAGGCAGTGGACTATATTTGCGGCTGTAACGCAGGTGCTGCTCGGCGTAGTCTTCGTCAAAATCTATGAGCACTTTGATGATGTCACCCATCGGATTGCGTTTCGCCGTATATACGGGATTCACAAAGCCTTTATACGGCGCAATGTCCAGCTTGGCAAAGCGTTCGCGAACCTCCATGAGCAGGTCTTGGTCCACTTTCACGGCATAACGCTCCACGATGGCCTTTGCTGCAGGATAGTCTCCTTCGGATGTGATACGCTGTATCTCTGCCAGCAGCTCACCGAACAGACGACGTACGCCCGGATAATCGTTGATCTGCAGATAGTGCTTGCCATCGCGCTCAATGATTTCCAGCTCGCCGTTTGCATGGTCATACACCCACGCGGCAATGAGCTGGCGGTCACGCATATGCGATTCCTCAATATCCTTACCCGGCTCGATGCGCTTGAGTTGTGTCATCAGGCCGTTCATCAGTTGCTCATAATAGCCGGCTTTGTATGCTTCCTCGTTCGGCAGCAAGCCGAGTTCAACGAGTTTCGGGTCGGCAAGATAATAGAGGCCGAACAAGTCAGCACGCGCCTCTTCGATGGTCGAGGCATGCTCCTTGAGCGCATCTTTGGTCACACCCGGCATCAGTTTGCCGCTACCGTGACCAACGCACTCATGCAGGTCGGTATGCAGGTCACCGCACATCGCTCCATATTTCTCCGCGAGCTCCATTGTCTCGGCATCTACCATGAACTCCTCGTTGAAACCGCTACCTTTCGCAGCTTCGTTATAGGCGTGCATGAGATTATCGATCGTCACGGACTTCGAACCATACTCCTTACGAATCCAGTTGGCGTTCGGCAGGTTGATACCTATCGGCGTAGCGGGATAGCAGTCTCCGGCAAGCGTCGCCGCCGTGATGACCTTTGCGCTCACGCCCTTCACTTCCTCTTTCTTGTATTTCGGGTCGGTTGTCGAGTGGTCCTCAAACCACTGTGCGTTCGCAGAGATGAGTTGCGCGCGTTTCGTAGCATTGAGGTCCTTGAAGTTCACCATCGACTCCCATGTGCCGGTGATGCCCAGCGGGTCGGCATACGTCTCCGTAAAACCATTCACGAAATCCACACGGCTGTCCAGGTCTTTCACCCACGCGATGCAGTACTCGTTGAATAACTTCAAGTCGCCCGTCTCGTTGAAAGCAATCAACTTCTCGATAGCCAGACGTTGCTCGTCATTCTCCACGTATTTGAGCGCCTCACGAAGCCAGTAAACCACATGCTCAAGCGCCGCGCCATACAGGCCTCCTACTTTATAGACACGTTCCTCTATCTCGCCGTTCTCGTTCTTGACAAGCTGCGAGTTGAGGCCAATCCATAGAGGTTCATCGGAGTTATCCTTATGCGCCGCGTACCATGCTTCCGCCTCGGCCTGCGTCACACCTTCGCCGTAATAGTTGCCTGCCGAACAAGCCACCAAATCCACACCGTCCTGCGTGGTAGTGCGCTTCGGCATCACGGTCGGGTCGAACATCACAGGCAGAATAGCCTCGTCATACTGCACGCCGGCCTTCTCGCAAGCAGCTACAAACCACTCCTGCGAGAACTCAGGCAGGAACTTGTCCTGCGAATAGTGATGATGAATACCATTGCTGAACCACACGCGCTTGAGATACCGCTCAAACGCAGCGAATTCCGGCTCTTTCTTCTTGTACGGATAATTGAGATACAATGCCTCGCAAGCACGACGGATACGGAGGTTATAACGCCCGTTCTGGTCGTAGAGGATGTCACGTCCCCACAATGCCGCCTCACTCAAACAATAGATGAGCGATTTCTGCTGCAGGCTCAATTGGTCAAACTCCGGCACATCATAGCGGAGCACTTCAAGGTCATAGAACTTTTCCACGCTGTATTGGAATGTTTGTTCCTTTTTATGGCAACCGCATAGTATCCCAACAGCCGCCAAAAGAATAGTTATTTTTTTCATTAGATACGTTCCAGTACGGTGCGTACCAACTCTTTGATACGCGGTTTATAATCGGTGTTAGCAGCCTCGGCTTTACGCTGTGCGATGATGCAGCACACGGTCATGGCACGATGACCCATATGGAGCGCCAGACCTGCGATGCACGAACCTTCCATCTCATAGTTCGTGATGCGCTGTCCTTCGTAGCGGAAATCGGTAATCTTCTCATTGATATCGGGCACAGCGAGGTCCACGCGCAGCACGCGGCCCTGCGGACCATAGAAACCATTAGCGGCTATCGTGCAACCGCGCATCATATCGTCTTTGGCAATGCGGTCCACAAGGGCAGGATTAGCAGCCACTACATAGGGCACAGCGGCTTTTTTCGGATAACCGATGAAGTCCACAAAGGCTTTCTCGAAGCCCAGGTCGGCAATCTTATCGCGGTCCTTGTAGAAAGCCAGCACACCGTCGAAACCGATAGACTTCTGGCTTACCAGGAACGTGCCCAGAGGGATATCTGCCTGCATGGCACCGCTGGTACCGATGCGGATGATGTCCAGACAGCGCTTCTCGGCCTTCTCCTCACGGGTGTTGAAGTCGATATTCGCCAGCGCGTCTATCTCGTTCATCACGATATCGCAGTTGTCGGTACCGATACCGGTAGAGATACAACTGATGCGTTTGCCCTGGAATTTACCGGTGATGGTATGGAATTCGCGGGATTGCACATCGCACTCAATGGAGCCTTCGTCAAAGAACGACGCCACCATATTCACGCGGTCCTGGTCACCCACAAGGATGACTTTGTCCGCCAAATACTCAGGCTTGAGATGCAGATGGAATACAGAACCATCTGCGTTGATAATCAGCTGCGAAGCTGGGAAAGTTTTCATGATAGTATATGTTTTGGTTAATATTACGCTTCACCGCCGGTGAAAGTCAGAGGCAGGGTGTTGCCGTGCGGCTGACCGCCGATAGGATTGATTGTGCCGAACTTCTGCTCGTACTGGCCGATATTATTCTGCAGTGCACCAAGAATCTTCTTCGCCTGGTCGGGCGTTACCACTACTCGTGCCACCACATTAGCCTGCTGGATGCCGGGCATCAGTTGTGCGAAATCAAATACGAACTCTGTAGGAGTGTGCGCGATGAGCGCGAGGTTTGCAAACACGCCCTGCTGTTTGTCAGGAGCGATGTTGATGTTTAATTGTTTCTGTTCTGCCATACTATATTGCTATTAATAATTTACTATATTTTTTCGTGTACGGGTGGATATGACCATCATCCAGAGTGTGGCCACCGGAAGCGTGACATCAAACCATAGGATGCTCCACATGCTGAAGCGTTTCAAACCCATGCGCCGTGCGGAGATATTGAGGACCGCTGTTTGTAGCCACCATCGGAAGAGGAACAATGCCACCACAGCCAGACTCACTATAGACACCTGATACCAAGCTATCAGAGCGATGCCCAGCAGGTAGAATAATACTCTTAGTGCAATTCGGTTATTTCGCCTTTGTTGCCGCCACTCTTTCATGGTCTTCTTTGTTCTTGACCAAGTATAGGACTCTCGAGCCACCACAACGGCTGTGTTGTGTTTGTTCATCATATGACCGAAACCGCCGCTTTCGAAGAATAACGATTTGCGGAAGGCCATATTCTGTCCGGTACCCGTGTAGGGATGCCCGCATATGGCTGCGCCGAGATAGTGCAACCCGTTGAAGAGAGCCTCATACCGCATAAGACGGTTCAGATGACCTTTTTCCTCAAAATACGGACTGAAACCTAACACGATATCTTTGCCTTCCTTATACCCGCTCATCATGGCGCTTATCCAGTGCTGAGACTCGGGAACACAGTCCGCTTCGGTCATCAGCAGATAGTCATATTTTGCTGCTTTGGCAGCTAACGTGAGCGCTAATTTCTTGGTCGAGCGCACCCGTGCGCCTATCGGCACAAAGGTTCTGCGAAGCCTCGGGTCGTGAACTTGATAACTCTCTATCACGGTTCGTGTGTCATCTTCCGAACTATCGTCCACCACGATAACCTCATATTCCGGGTAGTCCTGCGTGAGAAGCGCCTGCAAGTACTGGGATAAGTTATATGACTCGTTGTGTGCGCATAGGATGACCGAGACGCCCGGTTTCTCTCCGGAAGCCTCGTCTGCAGAGGCTTTTCTCCGCACCTTTCGCGCCGGCGCGCACATATACCGTGCGTACCAATAAAATTGCACAAGGAAGATTACCGCCAGCGTACCCAGCAGCACCCACTCCTTGAGCGATATATCTAACCACTCTTCCAACACGTTAACTCTTGATTGCTATTTTATATGTATGCGTCGAACTGCCGTCTTCGGCTGTCACGGTAATAATCCAAGGTCTGCCATTCAGCTCTCCCGGCAGGATTTTCATCTCTTGATTGTCTAGCTTTCGTCCGTTGAAACGTGCTTTCTCTCCCTTGATATTCGTCAGCGTGCCAATGCCACGATATCCATGGATAGATATTGCGGATGAATTGTTGTCATCGGGCAACTTGTATGTCTGCACTTTGTCGGACTTGGGGTCGAAATCTTTCCATGTTTTGCCGTTGATGACCAGTTTGTCGATGTGCGAAGAATAGATCAGTTCCACATCATCCACATACAATGCATTGCCGTCATACAGGCCGTCATTTGCGCGGAAAGCAGGGTAGTTACCCGCCGAGAAAATTACGTTGCACATCGTCGGCTTGCCGTCGTTCTTGTAGAGAATAGGCACTTTGATGAGCGTCCATTCGTTATACTTGGCGCGAGCGCGATGCCATCCTTCCGCCACTTGCTTGACCGGCTGGTCAATACCGCACTCGTTGCCGTCCGTTGCTGAACGGATATCGCTCTCCTCGTTGATGCGCTCTGTGGCAGTACATGAACCGTTTTTTGCTTTGTAGTGACCGCTCTTGGCCGTGCCAATCCAGGAATAATAGAGCAAATGAAAATCCTCCTTGTCTGTATTGGCACCCGTGCGTTTCACCCAAACAGCCATCGTGTCGGGACGATGTTTCCAAGCGATACCGCCTTCAGTACCGGCAGTAGCTGTCTTGATGGTCAAACCCTTCATATACTGGAAAGGCACACCGAGGCTCATATAGCCGGGACCCGTAGCAGTAATACCGATTGCGCCAATCTCGCGGTCGGCCACATAGGCACAATAACCCGTACGGCCGGGCTTACGGTACATAAAGGTAAATTTCAAACCGACTTGCGTTACGTTCGAACCATTCCAGTCCGCCAACTGCACGTCTTTGTTGTATTCACGTGACCAGTTCTCAAAATGAGGGTCCGGTAACTGCTGTGCCTTTACGGTCAGGCTACCTGCCATACACAGCGTCAAACAGAGTGTAAAAATTTCTCTTTTCATTCAAAAAAAACAATTTTGCGGCGCAAAATTAGTAAAAAAAATTCACATATGCAAGTTTTTGTGACTTTTTTTATTCATTCACCCTAATAAACCGCTTGTTATACAGGTTGGCGGTCTGTTGTGATACATGGAAATGTTTGGCTATTCGTCGGAGCGAGTATCCTTCGGCAAGCAGTCGCCGGAACTCTGCATCTTTGCGCCCTAACTTATACGTTTCTTTGCCGTAATAACGGCCTTTTCTCCGTCCGAGTTTCTTGCCTTCCGCGCGCTTCCGTGCCAAGGCTTCTTTGGTGCGTTGTGAGATGAGATTCCGTTCTATTTCGGCTGAAAGGGCAAAGGCAAAAGCCAATACTTTGGACTGGATGTCATCGCCAAGCCTGTATCCATCTTTGATGGTACAGATACGGCATCCTTTTTTCATACAGATGGACAAAATCTCCATGATCATAAACAGCGACCTGCCCAGGCGGGACAATTCGGAGCAGATGATCGTGTCTCCTTTCCGTGCTTTCTTCAGTAGCGAACCCAGACGTCGTTTGTCGTACGCCTTTGTGCCGGAAATCGTTTCTTCAATCCAACCATCAATAATGAGGTTATTCACTTTGCAGAACTGTTCTATTTCAAATCGCTGGTTTTCGACTGTCTGCTTGTCGGAACTTACGCGAATATAACCGTAAATCATCCTCAAAATTACACATTTTTTTGCATATGTGCAAATATTTTCGTACCTTTGCAGGCAAAATTGAATAAATATGGCAAAATATGTGGTAATGGCAGAGGCCGGTGAGCGCGATTTACTGGATAAACTGCAGGAGAAATGCGGTCTGGATTTGCGGGACGCGCAGGTGCTATACACGGGCGTAGGTGCGATAAATGTAATAAGGAGTCTGCAGCATTTGGACCGCGATGCAGAAGTGTATAATATCGGTTATGCCGGTAGTGCGAATTTCGATATCGGCTCCTGGATTGAAGTGACCGAAGTGCGTCTTAACCATCCCAATGTGACGTATGAGGAACCGAAACTGGCGTTGGCTGTTTGCAGTCAATCGTTGGTTAAACGGGCGGTTTGTTACTCTAACTGCGATTTCGTGCTGGCATCGGATTATAAGGATTGTGTGTTTGATATGGAATTGGCGTATATCGCAGCGCTGGGATTCAAGCACTTGCATAGTTTCAAATATGTGAGCGACAATTTGTCGCTACATGCTTATCACGAGCATACGCACGGAGTGGAGTAGGACATAGTTGGTATGACAGAGGTAATATTAAAACCGAAGAAAGAAGAATCGCTCAAACGCTTCCATCCGTGGGTGTTCAGCGGAGCGATATCCCGCGTGGTTTTGGACGCCTCGCACAAAGCCTCTGCACCCGAAGAAGGCGAGTTAGTCTGTGTCCGTTCCGGTGCAGGCGAGGCGTTAGGCGTCGGTCATTGGCAGGTCGGCTCAATAGCCGTCCGTATTCTTGCTTTCGGTCAGGAAACGCTGCCAACAGATTTCTGGAGCGAACGTATCCGGGCGGCATACCAAGTGCGCCAAGCCATCGGCCTTATACGGCCGGACAACAACACATTCCGTCTCGTTCACGGCGAAGGCGATTTTCTGCCGGGCTTGATAGTGGACGTCTATGCCGACACGGCTGTTATCCAGGCGCATTCCATCGGTATGCATGTCTGCCGTCATCAGGTAGCAAAAGCCATCCTCGCGAATGTGCCGCAGGTGGAAAACGTATATTATAAATCCGATGACACATTGCCTTTCAAAGCGCCTGTAGAGGGTGATAAGACAGGTTGGCTAACGCCGATGCCAACGCCAATGCCGGATGCTTTCTGG
>ONGK01000068.1 GCA_900317345.1 uncultured Bacteroidales bacterium
ATACCCTTACTATACCCTTGCTATACCCTTACGCCTCTCTGCGTATGTTTATTACAGGACGATTATATCATCCGCTCTTTCTTTCATAGTATCGGATACTATCCGAAATTTTTTGATACCAAGAGGTGCGTGTTTAAAATCGTTCGCGGAACTCGGAGGGGGTACAGCCTTTGGACTCCCGGAAGAGACGGTTAAAATGGCTGAGTGTGTTGAAACCACAGGAGAAACCAATCTCGGAAACAGGGTGCTGTGTCGTCAGTAACAACCGTGCTGCTATACCCAACCGGTAATCAATGAGATAACGGTTGGGTGTGCGGCCGGTCTTGTTTCGGAAGAAACGCGAGAAAGATTCCGGTGCCATGTGTGCATCTTCCACTAATGACAAGCGGTACAGCAGATTGAACAGCCGGATGACAGAGGCAAAACTGTCATTGCTTTGAGCCAAATTGATAATATCCTCGCGCAATAAACGGATGGCGGGTTCCGGAAAGGCAAGCCCTCTTTGGGCGCGCTCTATCATACGCCGGATGGACGCTAACGCGCGCTTGTCCATTAAGGCGCCCCGGAAAATATCCGGATCTATGTGGATCGTGATTTCATGTATGTCCTGCTCCGGGCATGTGCCCTGCTCCCAAATGTGCACCAACTTACTGCCGGTGATAAGCACCAGATCCAAATCTCCGATCTGCTCGTGACTGTCACCTATGGTGCGTACCACACCGGCGGCATTCTCTACGAAATTCAGTTCAAACACCTCATGGCAGTGCGCCGGGTACTCAAAGTAAGTCTTGTGACGGTCGCCTACATAAAAAATGTCTAATGGCTCCAAATGAGTGATTTCGTTGAAAATTTCTTTCATCGGTGTGAGTGTTATGAAAATTTGCTGCAAAATTACAATAAAAAAATGAATTTTGCAAACTGAATTTTACATTTTGACAGAAAATGCAAAAAATCAGTCGGTTTTGTATTAGTCTGTTTGCGAAAAAAGCAGTAATTTTGCACCGGAATTTCAAAGACTACTAACCAAGACAAATGACTAATACGAATTACGGATATTTTGATGACGAGCATCGTGAGTATGTGATCACGACTCCGCAAACACCTTTCCCTTGGATCAATTATTTGGGAAACGAGGATTTCTTCGGCCTGATAAGCAATACCGGAGGCGGCTATGATTTTTATAAGGATGCCAAGTTCCGCCGTATAACCCGTTATCGCTATAACAGCGTGCCGATGGACAGTGTAGGGCGCTATTTCTACATCAAGGATGGGAATACTGTATGGAATCCGGGATGGAAACCCTGCAAAACGCCTTTGGACTCCTATGAGTGCCGCCATGGCATGAACTACACGCGCATCACGGGCGTGAATAATAAGGTACGCGCGAGCGTCCTGTGTTTCGTCCCGATCGGCGTAAAGGCGGAGATACAGAGGCTCACCCTCACCAACCTCTCCGACGAAACCAAGTCCATTAAACTATTCTCGTATGCCGAGTGGTGTCTGTGGAATGCCGCTACCGACAATGAGAATTTCCAGCGTAACCTCTCTACCGGAGAGGTCGAGATTGAGCAGGCGACGGATTTCACGGCATTGTATCACAAGACCGAATACAAGGAGCGACGCAATCATTATGCCTACTATGCGGTCAATCAGCCCGTGCAGGGCTTTGATACCGACCGAGAAGCTTTCGTCGGACTGTATAACGAATTAAGCGAACCGCAGGCGGTATTGAATGGCCGGTCTGCTGATAGCGTGGCACATGGATGGAGTCCGGTCGCTTCGCATTACATAGAAATGACCCTCGCTCCCGGTGAGACCCGCGACTTGGTCTTCATACTCGGTTATGAGGAGAATCCTGAGCAAGAGAAGTTTGCAGCCCCCGATGGAGAGATAACCTCGCTCAGTACACGCGATTTTCACATTATTAATAAGGTACGCGCGCACGAAGTTATCCGCCGGTTTGCTACCATAGAGGCGGTCGAAGCTGCTTTTGCTCAACTCAATGCCTTGTGGGACGAATTGCTCGGTAAGTTCCAAATACAAAGCCCGGATGAGAGGCTCAACAGGATGGTGAATATATGGAACCAATACCAGTGTATGGTCACCTTCTGCATGAGCCGGTCCGCTTCCTTCTTCGAGAGCGGTATAGGCCGCGGAATGGGTTTCCGGGACTCTAACCAAGACCTCATTGGCTTTGTACACCAGATCCCTTCTCGTGCACGGCAACGTATCCTCGACATCGCCGCAACCCAGTTCCCCGATGGAGGTTGCTACCACCAGTACCAGCCTCTCACCAAACGCGGCAATAATGATATAGGAGGAGGATTTAACGATGACCCTATGTGGCTCATCTTCGGTACTACTGCCTATATCCGTGAGACCGGAGACTTCTCCATCTTGGACGAACCCGTACCATGGGAGAATGTGTCCGGAACAGAAGTGCCGCTTATGGAGCACCTTCGTATCAGTTTTAACCATGTCATCAACAACCTCGGACCGCACGGGCTGCCGCTTATCGGACGAGCCGATTGGAATGATTGCCTCAACCTCAACTGTTTCTCTTCCGATCCTAACGAGTCTTTCCAGACTACGGAAAACAGAGTCATCGGCTCTCAGGCGGAGAGTCTTATGATTGCAGGACTGTTCGTCTATTGCGGACGCCAATACGCCGAACTATGCCGTACGCTCCATCTCGACGAGGAAGCGCTACGGGCGGATGAACATGTCTCTGCCATGTGTCAATCCGTAGAGCAATACGGTTGGGACGGCGAATGGTACCTGCGTGCCTATGACTTCTATGGCAACAAAGTAGGATCTCACGAGAACGAGGAGGGACAGATTTTCATCGAAAGCCAAGGTTGGTGCGGTATGGCGCGTATCGGTGCGGAGCAAGGCATGCCTGAAAAAGCATTAGACAGCGCAGCAAGACTCCTGGACAGCGAACACGGTATGGTACTCAACTATCCCGCTTACACGACTTATCATATCGAACTCGGAGAGCAATCCACTTATCCTGCCGGTTACAAAGAGAACGGGAGGTATCTTTTGCCATAACAACCCGTGGGTCATTATCGCTCAGACAGAAGCCGGTCGGGGCAATGACGCATGGAATCTGTACCGCAAGATCTCGCCGGCTTGGATAAAGGATCAGACACTGCATCGCGTCGAGCCTTATGTTTATTGTCAGATGGTAGCCGGAAAAGAGGCTGCCAAACCCGGTGAAGGCAAGAACAGTTGGCTCACCGGCACTGCTGCATGGAACTGGCTCGTCATCAGCCAGCATATACTCGGTATCCGACCGACTTACAACGGGCTGATGGTCAATCCCTGCATCCCCTCCAATCTGAAAGAATACACAGTCACTCGAAAATGGCGGGAAGCGGAATATGTCATCTCGGTCAAGAACCCCAACGGCAAAAACCGTCCTGACCAACCGACTATTCTACCCTATGAACCGGGACACCACGAAGTGGAAATCATTTTATAATCACCAATCACCAATTACCAATGAAAAAACTTCTATTCATTATCGTAAGCCTCGTATTAGGTTTATCCGCCTGTGAGGCACAAGAGAAAAAAACACGTCCGCAGGATAACGAAGCGGTACAGTTCGCCATGTCCATGGGAATCGGATGGAACCTCGGTAACCAGATGGATGCCCATTACAATGGTTGCTCGTACGAGGAAGGATGGGGTAATAAAGCCGCTACCCAGCAGACTTTCAACGGTGTAGCCAAGGCAGGATTCAAGTCCGTTCGTATCCCTGTCACATGGATGGGGCACATCGGTAACGCACCGACTTACACCATCGAGAAAGGATGGATGGATCGCGTAGCCGAACTCGTCGATATGGCGCATAAAGCCGGACTCGTTGTCATCATCAACATCCACCATGACGGTTTCGGAGCATCGGACACCCCGAGCAAAGGCGCACACTGGATTGACCTGCCCGCGGCAACACAAAACGAAGATGTCAACACCCGTACCAAACAGGAACTCACCATGGTCTGGTTGCAAATCGCCAAACGTTTTGCCAATTACGGAGAATGGCTTGTTTTTGAGACCCTGAATGAGATCCAGGACGGCGGTTGGGGTAACGGTGCCAATCGTACCGACGGAGGAGCGCAGTACCGCGTGCTGAACGAATGGAACCAAGTCTGCGTGGATGCTATCCGCGCTGCCGGCGGGGAAAACAGTCACCGATACATCGGCGTTCCTGGTTATGTATGCAATCCCGATCTGACGGTAGAAAATCTGGTATTACCTACCGACGAAGCGGAGAACCGCCTGATGGTAGCCGTACACAGCTATGACCCGTGGGATTTTGCCGGTTCGGCGGATAAGAATGAATGGGGTCATACCGGCGTGGATGTAGTACCCGGATCGGATGAAAACGCGTATGTAGGAATGCTGAACCGCCTCTTTAATATGTATGTACGTCGCGGGATTCCGGTTTATTTCGGAGAGTTCGGTGCCGTGCGACGCGCTTCGGCTGCCGATGAGGAATTCCGTCTCTATTATTTCCGATATGTATGCAAAGCCATGCGCGATAGACGCATCCCCGCACTCTATTGGGATAACGGTAATTCGAAAGCCGGCAATGACGGTTTCGGTGTCATCAACCATGCTACCGGTAAGTATATCGGTAATGGAGAACAGGCTGTAAGAGCTATGGTCGATTCCTGGGAAAACAACGACCCGAACTACACCCTGCAATCTGTTTATGAAACAGCTCCGCAATCAAGTAGAAAAGAATAATAACCTTTTTTATTAACTTAACAAATTTATTCACTAATGAAAAGAATTTATTCGGTATTAGTGCTCGCTATTGTAGCACTGATGAGTCTTTCGG